>JAXDJQ010000094.1:0-16135 GCA_034667565.1 Actinomycetota bacterium | reverse complement strand
CCATCTCGCTCCAAAGTGGACAGAACCGCGTTCCGAGGCTCTTCGAGGAAACTCCGAGCCTCCGCGGTGGTCATGAACACATCGCTTCGAGGACTCATCGCCCGGAACTCTACGGGTACCCTCACTCTTGATGAGCGGAGCACTTGATGGGCTGAAGCAGATCGCGGAGATCGCCAACCCGAAGGTCTTGAAGCGCCTCCGGGAGGCGGGGGCGATGGACCCCAAGGCTCCCTGGGCTATCGCCCGGTCGATGCCGTGGTTGCTGGGCCGTGGTCCGTCCCTCGGGATCGTGTCTCAGATGCACGCGATCGTCCTGGGCGACAAGCCCGCGATCCACGATCGCCACGGCACCTTGTCGTGGAAAGAGCTCGACGCACGCGCTAACCGCGCGGCCCACATGCTCGAGGGACTCGGTCTCCGCGGCAACGACCGCGTGGCGATGATCCTCAGGAACGGCAGGGAGATAGTCGAGGTCGCGCTCGGAGCGCAGAAGCTCGGGATCATCGCGTGTCCCTTGAACACGTGGGCGAAACCGAAAGAGCTCGCCGCAACCCTGGCTCAAGCAGAGCCGAAGGTCCTCGTCTATGACACGAAGCACGCCGAACAGGTCGAGAAGGTGGTCGCGGGAAATATCGACCTCGTCGCGGTCGGCGCGATGAACGATGCGCTCGAAGGTTCACTGGATTACGAAGCTCTTCTCGACGAGGCTTCCGCCAGTCCCCCCCGGCCGTTCGCTCGCAACACGGGGGCCGCGAAGATAGTGATCCACACCTCGGGAACGACCGGTACGCCCAAGGGGGCCGCGCGGAACTCCTCCGCAGCCGGACTCGGGTCGCTGTCGAACCTGATCGCGCGGGTCCCATATCGGCGGGACGACGTGATCTTCTGTCCGGCCCCCATGTTCCATTCGTTCGGTCTGGCTACCTTCACGTTCGGAGCCGCGCTTGGGGCGACCCTTGTCCTGCCGGAGAAGTTCGATCCCGAAGGTTCGCTCGAATGGATACAAAAGTACAAAGCGACGGCAGCGTCGTTCGTTCCCGTGATGATGCGTCGGATCGTGTCGCTCGATGACAGCGTCAAGGAGTCCTACGACCTCTCGGGCCTGCGCATCGTCATGGCGAGTGGCTCGGTGCTATCGACCGACCTGCGCAAGGCGGCGACGGAGTTGTTCGGTGAGGTCATCTACGACCTCTATGGATCGACCGAGATCGGTTGGGTTGCGATCGCGACTCCGGAGGACATGAAGACGCGACCGAAGACCGTAGGGAAACCGGTCGAAGGTATCGATGTGGCAGTGTTCTCGGAAGACGGAGATCGCCTGCCGACTAACGAGACGGGCGAGCTCTACGTGAAGTCGAGCATCCTCTTCGAGGGTTACACCTCGGGCGAGACGAAGGACGAGCGCGACGGTTACATGGCGATCGGCGATTTCGGCAAGCTCGACGACGACGGCTACCTGTTCGTCGAATCGCGCACCGATGACATGGTTGTAGTGGGTGGAGAGAACGTCTATCCGATCGAGGTCGAACAGGTCATCGAATCGCTGGATGGCGTGAACGAGGTCACGGTGCTCGGAGTCGCCGATGAGGAGTACGGCGAAGTGCTCGCCGCCTTCATCGTGGGCTCGGCAGATGTCGGTGCCATAGAGAAGGCCTGCAAGAACGAGTTGGCCTCCTACAAGGTGCCCAAGAGGATCGAGATACTGGACGAGTTGCCGCGCAACGCGACGGGGAAAGTCGTGAAACGGGACCTGATCGCCCAGCTGGACGGCGCCGAACCTCTCGACGATTGATGCGAGCCAACTGGCTCACCGGCACATAAGAGGGCCATTCCCGAGGGCCAACTGGCTCACCTCGTTGTACCCCGGAGAGAAAGCAAGCTCCCCAGGAGCTATCCGGACCTATCCGACCAAACGCCCAGAGTAGTTGTTTCGTCACTTTCAGTTGCAAATCGGCCAGAGATTGGTAGATTCCCAGGCTGCTGCAGGAGTTGGGAAGGCGGCGGCCAATCCCCCTCCCACTACAGGCAGTTGTTATCCCGCGCCGGGGCGTAGTCAACGAGGAGGAATGTGTATGAAGAGAGCAGTAGCGGTCTTCGGAGTGATCGCCGCGGTATTCGCGCTGGCGATCCCTGCAGGTGCAAAGCCGTCCAGTCACGCAAAGTTCGACTATGCACTCACAGGCGAAGCGCGTGCTCTCGAGCTCGCGATCGGCGACCAGGGTGTTTCCCTCGGAGTCGCTCTTTCGCGTGCAGACTCAACCCCAGCTGCTCTCGGTGTGGGCGCCGGACAATGCACGTTGCTCGGTAGCGAGCCCGACACCGACAACCTCCCCTGCAACGAAGACACCTCGATCACCTCACGTTTCCCCGGGACCCCCGGCGATGACACACCTAAGTGCGCCGGAGCACTGCCCGAGCCTCTCGCGTCGCTCGTCGACCTCAAGCTCGCATGTGGTTCTTCGAGCTCCGGTCTGCTCAAGGGCATCCCGTTCACGCGTAGCACCGGGAAAGTCGGACACCTCGGTGTGACGCTGCCGGTTGGCACCGTCCTCGATTCCGTACCGGTGCAGCCTTTGATCAACCAGCTCACCCAGACCCTCAGCCCGATCCTCGACCAGACCCCGGCGGTCGTTCACGACGCGGTCGACAACGTCCTTGACCTCGTCACCGGTCTTACCGAGACCGAGGCTCTTGCGATCGACCTCGGCCCGTCCGTTTCGAACATCACCAACAAGAACGGTGTCATGACGGTGGACTCCTCTTCGGCAGGCGCACTCATCGGCCTCGTCGGGATCCCTGAGGCCGGCGTCGACGGCACCGCCATCAAGGCGACCTCCGACCCACTGAAGAACGGTCTCGTCATCATCGAGGTCGGCACCTCGCGTGCCAGCGCTTCGGTTGACGACGCGAACGCTGCCGCTACCGCTGCTGCTTCCGCGGCCCTCGTCACGGTCAAGGTCCGCGACATCACCAAGCCGGAGCCGACATACGTCGAGATCTCGGTTGCTCCTGGTAAGACGGAGACCGTCCTCGAGGGCACCCCGGCCGAGACGACGATCACGGCTGCCGACTCCACGATCGAAGAGAACGGCTCCTCGGCCCGCTCGTCGGCCGACGCGGTTCGCATCCACGCTCTGAAGGGCATCAACGGTGGCGTCGCTATCGCTCTGGCTGGCTCCAAGGCCGCGGTCCAGGGCAAGGTCGTCAAGCCTGCAGCTCCGATCAAGCAGGCTCCGCCGGAGACGCTTCCTCTGACGGGTGCAACCGACATGACCATCCCGGCCCTCTTCCTGTTCCTCGCAGCCGGCGTTGCCTTTGTGATCCGTCGCAAGGTGACGGCGTAGTTAACCCCCGCTGTCTCTTCTCCGATAAGGACTGAGATGAAGCTGTCCCGGCCATCGGCGAAGACGTTGCGCAAGAGCCTTACCGTTCTTGCCGTCGTCTTCGCCCTTGGCGGGGCCGCTTTGATCGCCTACCCGTTCGCAACCGACCTATGGGCGGGACGAATCCAGACAACGCTTCGCTACGACCTTGCACAGAGCGACGCGGCGGACGTCTACCGGGCGGGCACTACGAAGGTCGGGGATGCCTTAACCCGCATCGAGATCCCGGCGATAGACCTCGACACGATCGTCGTAGAGGGAACCACTCCCGCAGCGCTTCGAGCGGGAGCCGGCCACTACCCGAAGACTCCTCTTCCGGGTGAGCCCGGCAACGTTGCGATCGCAGGACACCGCACCACTTATGGACGCCCCTTCAACCGCATGGATGACCTGAAACCGGGAGACAAGATCATCTTGAGCACCCCGATCGGCAAGCACACCTACGAAGTGACTGGAAAGCCCTTCGTCGTTTCGCCGGACGACTGGTCTCCCATCAACGACTACGAAGAGGGTGGCTCGTTCCTCACCTTGACCTCATGCCATCCCGAAGGAAGCGCGGCCTACCGCATCGTCGTCCGGGCCGAGCTCGTCGACTCAACCGGCTCGGTCGCTCTGGGAGCCAACCAGTGACCCGCAAACGTGGTCTGGCGGGGCTCGTGGTTGGGCTCGTCGTCGCGACTGCATCGCCCGCGTTCGCGCAGACCGGCGCAACCGCAAAAGTGACTGCTCCCGGTGACGGCGCGGTCATCGTTGGTTCCCAAACGGTGTCCGGCTCGGGTTCTTCAACCGCCGGGGTCAAGAGCGTGAAGCTCTTCATCGAAGGCGAGCTCGTGGCGAGCAAGGAGCCCAGTGATCTCCGCCAGAACGTAGACGTGTCCTATGGGTGGGCGACATCGAGCCTGCGCAACGGTTGGTACCAGTTGCGCGTAGACGTCGCGGCGAACGGTGGAGCCTCCGACAGCTCTCACATCAACGTGAAGGTCGATAACGCCCCGCAACCCCCGTCGAACCTGACGAGCTCAGTGAAAGGTCAGACGGTGTCTCTGTCGTGGTCCCCGAACCCCGAGGCCGACATCACCGGCTACCGCGTCGAGGTATCAGCAGGCGGCGCCGAGTGGACCTCTGTCACACAGACCCAGGGCACCGACTATGCAGCCGAGGTCGCGCCGGGTAGCTACGAATACCGGGTGGTGGCCCTGCGGTCGAGCCCGACCATGGACGGTGGCCGTCCCTCCGATCCAAGCTCTCCGGTCTCTCTGAGCGTTGCCGCGCCGCCCTCAGCGCCTGCCGACGGTGGGCTCGGAGGCAAGGGCCGCGGTTACACCGGCGGCGGTGACCCGCGTGTCTATGGGAAAGACGGAGGCGCGTCGGCCCGCGAGGTGCGCAAAACCGCTCGAGCTTTCTCTGGTGGCGGAACCGGCTTCTCGTTCGGGAACATCTCGCTGCCCGGATCGGCCGGTCTTCCGAGCCTCCCGGGTACCGGCGACGATTTCGAATGGGGTACCTACAAAGAGCGTCTGCCTTACTCGATCCCCCAAGGCGGTGTCCCTCTGGACCTTGCACCTCCTCGTCTCGCTGCATTGAGCACGACGAAGGTGATCCCTCTCGACGCGTTGCGTTGGGTTGGTGCCGGTGTGTTGATGATCGTTCTGGCGATGTTCCTTCAGTTCTTCGGGTGGCGTTCGGACACGATCTCGAAGTTGGAAGCCGAGGGGGCCGCGGCACTGAAGATCTCCAAGCCAGCCGTAAGCTTGAAAGATGCCAACGTTCGGATACGACGGCTTCAAGATCGCGTTCGAGCAGCGCGGAAGAAGACAGGGAGCAGCTAACCGCCCGTTCGTACTGATCCACGGACTGCTCCTCCCCCGCACCCACCACTACCCACTTGCAGATGCACTAGCGGACCGCGGCAATCGCGTGATCCTGATCGACCTACTGGGCCACGGTGACAGCGACAAGCCGAAACATTCACGCTTCTATTCGATGGAGCTGTTCGCTCGCCAGGTCGTCGGCCTCCTCGACCACCTCGACATCCCCGAGGCGATCATCGGTGGGACGTCACTAGGTGCGAACGTCACGATCGAGGTGGCGGTGCATGCACCAGATCGATGCCGAGGGTTGTTCGTCGAGATGCCTGTGCTCGAGCGAGCCGCGCCGGCGGCCGCGGTCCTCTTCCTGCCCTTGACGATCGGTTATGCCGAAGCGGCCAGCGTGGTCGAGGTTGCGGCTTCCTTCTTCAAACGCTTGCCGCGCGGGCTGCATCCCTACTGGGACGTCTTCGTCGACGTGATGTCGCGTGACCCGGTTGCCTCGGCGGCCGTACTGCATGGGCTTCTGACCGGGCGACTGGCGCCTCACCCGAACGAAAGGGAGAAGATCGATCTCCCCGCCCTGATCACGGGTCACCAACGCGACCTGCTCCATCCGTTCTCGGACGCTGAAGCGCTCCATCGGGAGCTTCCGAACTCGGAGCTCGTGCAGGCGAACTCATTCTTCGAACTGCGCTTCCCGCCGAACCGTCTGTCGGATCGGATCGCGGACTTCGTCGACGAAATGTGGGCGTGACCAAGCCTCTGCCCGATCCCTGCATCGTCGTCATCTTCGGCGCGTCCGGAGACCTGACGAGTCGGAAGCTGCTGCCTGCGCTGCACAACCTGCAGATGGACAAGCTCACACCGCCGGAAACGTCGATCGTCGGAACGTCCCGCAGCACTTACGAGGATTTCGCGGCGGAGATGAAAGAAGCGGTTGCAGAGCACTCGCGTCTGAGTCCGGGTGAATCTTGGAGCGAGTTCGCGGCGGACATCCACTACGTGGCCGGTGATGTAACTCGAGACGAGTTGTGGGCGGAGCTCAAAGCGAAGCTCGAGGCCGTCGACTCCGAGCGCGGAACGCAGGGCAATCGCCTCTGGTACCTCGCAACCCATCCCAAGTTCTTCGATGACATCGCCGAGGGGTTGGGCAAGAGCGGCCTGCTCGACTCGGGTGGATGGCAACGCTTGGTCGTCGAGAAGCCGTTCGGGAGCGATCTCGCATCAGCGCGGGAGCTGAACGCAACTTTGTCTACCTTTTTCTCCGAAGACCAGATCTTCCGGATCGATCACTACCTCGGTAAGGAGACGGTGCAGAACCTCCTCGTCTTCAGGTTCGCTAACGCGATCTTCGAACCGGTGTGGAACCGCCGCTACATCGATCACGTCGAGATCACGGTCGCAGAAGAGGACGGGATCGGAGACCGCGGCAGCTTCTACGAGGAGACCGGTGCGCTGCGCGATGTCGGCCAGAACCATCTGTTGCAGTTGCTCTCGTTGGTCGCGATGGAACCACCCGTCGCGTGGGACGCTGATGCGATCCGTAACGAGAAGGTGCAGGTGTTGCGGGCGGTTCGTCGGTGGTCGGCCTCCGACTGCGAGACCGTCGTCACCCGGGGGCAGTACGAGTCGTACCGCAAGGAGGCCGACGTCGATCCCAAGTCCTCGACCGAGACCTTCGTGGCGATGAAGCTCGCGGTCGATAACTGGCGCTGGGCGGACGTGCCGTTCTACCTGCGAACCGGCAAGGCGTTGCCCTCGAAGGTGACGGAGGTTGCGATCCACTTCCAGGCCGTCCCTCACCTGTTGTTCTCCAAGACCGCGGTCGAGGAGATCGACCCGAACGTCCTCGTCATCAGGGTCCAACCCGAAGAAGGCATCTCGTTGACGTTCGGAACCAAGGTCCCGGGTCCCGAGGTCAACGTGAAGACGGTCGATATGGAGTTCGACTACGAGTCGGATTTCGGATCGGGAACGCCCGAGGCATACGAGCGCTTATTGCTCGACGCGATGAACGGCGAAGCCACGTTGTTCACCCGTTCCGATGAGATCGAGCAAGCTTGGGCGATCGTCGACCCGATACTCGAGTTCTGGAAGCGCGGCGGGAAACCCGCCACTTATGCGGAGGGGGAATGGGGGCCTGCCTCCGCCCGCGAGCTCTTGGAGCGCGACGGTCGAGAGTGGCGCGACCCACGGGAGACGACGTGAGCCCCTCGATCGAAGTCATCTCCTCCGACGCATATGCAACCTCGGTCGCCGTTCGGATCGCTGAGGGGTTGCCTGCATCGGGATCGGTAGTCATCACCGGAGGCACGACCGCAGCCAAGATCTACGAGCATCTGGACCCCGCACGGTGGAACGGTCTTGATGTCTTCTTCTCGGACGAGCGTTGCGTTCCACCAACGGATGACGCGAGCAACTTCAATATGGCGACCGAGCTATTCCTGGGTCTGTCGTCCGCGAACGTTCATCGCATGGAAGGTGAGCTCGATCCCGTGGACGCAGCCCGTCGCTATCACGACGCCCTGCAGCCATTCGTCGCGGATGGGATCGAACTGATGCTGCTCGGTATGGGGGCCGACTGTCACATCGGCGCGCTGTATCCAGGGTCCGACGCGCTCGAAGCCGCCGACTACTGCGCCGCCGTGCACCGCCCAGATGGCCTCGGGGGCCTCACCCTTACCCCGCAAGCGATGCTCGCAGCGAAGTCCGTGAAGGTGCTCGTGACCGGCAGCGCAAAGTCCGAGGCGGTCCTGCGGGCCCTCCAAGGCGATGAAGACATAACCAAGTGCCCTGCCCGCCTCTTAGCCCAACACCCCAACGTCACCTTCTATCTAGACGAAGCCGCCGCCACACTTCTCTGACGATGGATCAGACGAACGTGCGGATGGCGCGACCTAACGAGATCGAGCGCGCGCGGACCGTTCTCGAACTGTCCTATGGACCCTATGAAGCCGCGATGCCTGCCGAGAACTGGACGCGCTATCGCGCCGACATCCTGGACATCGAGGGGCGCACGCCGCCATCCGAACTGTGGGTCGCGGAGCGCGACGATGACATCGTCGGGTGCGTTAGCTACTACCCACCGGGGGCCGCGATGTCGTACCCGTCGGAACACCCACCGGAGCTGTGGCCGACGGAATGGGCCGCGTTCCGTCTGCTCGGCGTCGATCCCTCCGCCGCCGGAGGTGGGATCGGGCGCCTGCTGACGGAGTTCTGCATCCGGCGCGCCCGCGAGCAGAAAGCTCCGGCGATCGGTCTGCACACGACACCTTTCATGACCGTAGCCCGCGCTATGTACCAACGGATGGGCTTCGAGCGGGCCGAACGCTTCGACTTCCACCCGGCCCCCTCGATCATCGTCGAGGCCTACCGCATGCTCCTCTAGCAATCGAGTGGATGACGTTTCGTCCCGCTGAACGGGCTCTAACGTCATCTGATCGACTAACTGATGACAAGGGTGGTCGCTCAGCGGACATATCTGTCAAAAGGCGAACTACGGGGCCTGTGGATAGAGATTTCACGGGCGGGAAACCGGTGCGAAACACTTCGGAAACACCACGTCCGTAGACCTATCCCCACAATCAGCTAGGAAGACCAGCGCGGGTCATCCTCGAGGGGAAAGGCAGGTCCATTGGACACGGGCGATACCGCTTGGGTGCTAGCCAGCACGGCCCTGGTGCTCTTCATGACACCAGGTCTGGCGCTGTTCTACGGGGGCATGGTGCGAACCAAGAACGTCCTCGGCACGTTGATGCACAGCTTCTTCGCGATGGGGCTGATGTCGATCCTCTGGGTTCTCATCGCTTACTCGCTGGCGTTCGGACCTGACCACGGAGGGCTCATCGGGGGCCTCGATTTCGCGGGCTTCCACGGGGTCAGCAGCGACGTAGCCCACCCGGCGGGACTGGGACCGACGATCCCCCACAGTCTGTTCGCTCTGTTCCAGATGATGTTCGCGATCATCACGCCTGCGCTGATCACGGGAGCGTTCGCAGAGCGGATCAAGTTCTCCGGCTACATCGCCTTTATGTCGTTGTGGCTCCTGTTCGTGTACGCACCGGTGGCCCACTGGGTATGGCACCCGGACGGTTGGTTGTTCAAGCTCGGTGCCCTGGACTTCGCGGGCGGCACCGTGGTCCACATCAACGCGGGTATGGCTGCTCTTGCAGCGATCCTCGTGGCAGGCAAGCGCAGAGGATTCGGTAAGGAAGCATTCGTTCCGCACAACCTGACGATGACGATGCTCGGTACCGGCATCCTGTGGTTCGGTTGGTTCGGATTCAACGCCGGTAGCGCCTTGGGGGCCAACGGCCTCGCGGCTTCCGCGTTCCTTGCCACCAACCTCGGCGCTGCAGCCGGTGCATGTGGCTGGGCCATCATGGAGTCCATGAAGGACCGCAAGGCCACCACGCTGGGTGTTGCTTCGGGAGCCGTTGCCGGTCTCGTTGCGATCACTCCCGCCGCCGGTTATGTCGGCCCCATGGGTGCGATCGCGATCGGACTCCTGGGTGGACTCGTTTGCTCGAAGGCGGTCAGTCTGAAGTTCCGCTTCGGCTACGACGACTCGCTGGACGTCGTCGGCGTGCACATGATCGGCGGGATCGTCGGAGCACTTGCTACCGGCATCTTCTCGACGGTCGCGATCAACGAGTTCGGTGCCGATGGCCTGCTTGCGGGCGGCGGCTTGACACTGATGGGCAAGCAGCTGCTCGCCGTCGGCGTGACGCTTGCATTCGCCTTCACGGTCACGATGATCATCGCCAAGCTCGTCGACGCAACGATCGGCCTCAGGGTCTCGGAAGACGACGAAGTGACCGGACTGGACCTCTCGCAGCACTCGGAGGTCGGTTACGCCTTGTCCGAGAGCACGGGCTCGTCTATGTCGCCAGCAACGGTGCACGCCCAGGCGCACGTAGCCTCTGCGGTTCGGGTGCCCCAAGGAAGTGAGGCGTAGATGAAGGTCGTTGTTGCGATCATCAAACCGTTCAAGCTTGACGAGGTGAAAGACGCTTTGGAGGGGCTTGGCGTTCAGGGGATGACCGTCTCCGACGCTCGAGGCTTCGGGAGGCAGCGTGGCCACACCGAGGTCTACCGCGGCGCCGAGTACCAGGTCGACTTCGTTCCCAAGACCCGCATCGAGATCGCGTGCGATGACGAACAGGTCGACGAGGTCGTCAAGGCCATCGTCACCGGTGCACGCACCGACTCGATCGGTGACGGCAAGGTGTGGGTTGTTCCTGCAGAGCAGATCGTGAGGATCCGAACGGGAGAGAAGGGCCCTGACGCTCTCTGAGGTCAGGGTCGCTCGCCCGGTCCGACTCCAAGACGGAGGGGTAGCAGCACGAGAGCGCGCGGTCGAGATCGACCGCGCGCTCTCGACGCTCGTCGCCGACACACTCGGGCCCGGCTCCCGTGTCAGCGTCGTCGCGGTTGGGGGCTACGGCCGAGGCGAGCTGTCCCCGCACTCCGATATCGACCTCCTGTTCGTCACCGCTCCGCGCTCCGACATCACCCCGGCGACCCTTCGCGGCCTCCTCTATCCGTTATGGGATGCCGGATTCCAGGTCGGTCACGCGGTTCGCACCGCGAAGGACGCGGTCGAGCGTTCTGTTCAGGATCTCGATGCTGCAACCGCGGTCCTCTCGGCACGATTGATCGCAGGTGATCCACAACCCTTCGAGGAGTTCCAGGACCGCCACGAACGGTGGCTCAAGAAGTCGCGCGCGAATATGGCGCGGCGGGTCCTGGAAGCGACGAGCACGAGGCACAAGAGCGCGGACCGCGCCGGATGGGCTCTTGCTCCCGAGCTCAAGGACGGTGTCGGAGGCTTGCGCGATCTTCATGCATTGTTCTGGCTGGCGCGCATCGCCGAAACGTCGTTGTCGAACGAGACCTTGGATCAAGCGGGAGATCTCCTACTGGCAGTCCGCGAGGCTCTGCATGCCGAGGTCAAACGAAAGTCCGACCGTTTGAGGATCGACCTACAACCGGCCGTCGCACGGCGGATGGGACTCGACTCCGACGACGGCCCCAACATCTTGATGTCGGAGGTCCACTCGGCGGCTCGGGCGATCGAACATGGATCTGCTCTACGCATGAGCGAGCTCGCCGGACAGGTGCTGGGGGGGCCGAAACGCTCGGGGGTTGCGCGCCAACTCGCCCCCGCCGTTCGTTTGGAGGATGGACGCCTCCACGCCGACGGGGGCGTGCACATCGATCCCGTTGAGGACGCGATGCAGCTTCTCGCCATCGCGTCCGAGACCGGTCGTCCGATCGCTCCCAAGAGCCTCGTGTGGCTCGAAGAGACCTTCGCCCGGCCCCCGATGGACACGTGGACAGCCACGACCCGCGATTCGTTCCTGCAGGTTCTTGCCGGGCCCCACGCCACACAGACCCTCGAGATCATGGATCACGTCGGCGCGTGGAACGTGCTGCTACCCGAATGGGGAGGGGTCCGCGGTCTCGCACAACATGATCCGTATCACCGCTACACCGTCGACGGCCACTCGTTCGTCGCGGTCGCCAAAGTGAAGCGCGCGATCGAGAACGACGCGTTCGGACGCGCTGCGGCGGCCGAGGCCGGCGACCTCAAGACCTTGTATGTCGGGACCCTTCTTCACGACGTAGGCAAAGGTTCCGGAGAGGACCACTCGGTGGCCGGCGAACGTTTCGCGCACGCGGCAGCAACGCGGATGGGATTCGACGAGGCCCAGATCGACGAGGTCGCCGCGCTCGTGAGACATCACCTCCTGCTCGTCGATACCGCGACGCGTCGCGACCTCGATGACGGAGCCGTCATCGAGTTCGTCGTCGAGACCGTTAGACACCCCCGGCGTTTGCGCCTGCTCTATCTGCTCTCGGTCGCCGACGGCAACGCGACCGGGCGCGAAGGATGGAGCGACTGGAAGGGCACGCTCGTCCGAGAGCTCTACCTGAGGGTCCTGACGGCGATGGAGACGGGCGAGCTTCCGACGCGCAGCGACGTCGCGATGCGAGCGCGCGAGGTCGAGGCCTACGAACCAACCTTGGCCGGCCGGGTCGAAGCGGCGCTCGACACCCTGCCTCCGTCCTACCTGAGCGCTACCAGTACCCCCGACATCGCCGACGACATCCGATTGCTGCTGACACCACCGCAGCCCGGCCAGGTCAAACATCGCGTCGACGAAGGGACCGAAGCGGGCCAGTTATCGATCACAGTCGCGGTCGTGGACCGCCCGGGAACGCTCGCGCGCACGGCCGGCGTCCTCGCACTGAACCGAGTGTCGGTGCTCACCGCGAACGCTTTCGCAACGACCCACGGCATCGCGTTGCAACGGTTCGTCGTCCGGCCCCACCAGGACGTCGACTGGCACCGGTTCGGCGAGGACCTCGAAGCGGCTTACTCCGGACGGTTGGCGATCGAGGCTCGCTTGGGCAAGAAGGTCATCGACTATCGACCCGCGAAACCGTTCGTCCCCGAGGTACGCGTATTGCAGGAGGAATCGGCGCACTCGACCGTCATCGAGGTGCGAGCCCCCGACGCCTTGGGCCTCCTATGGGCGATCACCGCCTCGCTGACCGAGCTCGACCTCGACATCCACGTCGCCAAGATCGACACGCTTGGCGAGCGGGTAGTCGACGTCTTCTACGTGCGGTCTTCGTGGGGCGAGAAGCTCAACGACGAGCAGGCTCTCGAGGTGACCCGCTCGATCGAGCACCGCGTCTCTCAGCTATTCGGCGATTAGCTCCGCCACACGATCCACCCAGGCCCGGTCGGTCGCATCCTCGAATGCTCGCCCCAGAGCCAAGACGACGTCGTCGCGGCCCGCACGCGCGGTGAGCGACATGCTGACGGTCAACGGTCCGACCTGCGCGCAAGGCAACGACAGACACGGAACGCCGGTGAGGTTCATAGGCCCACACAGACGCCCGAACGCGGCGTCGGCCGACGACACGTCTTCGGGCAGCCGGATCTGGAGATCCTCGATCGGCGGGGGCAGCGACGGAAGGGTGGGAGTGACGAGCACATCGATGTCGTCGAACATCGAGCTCCACTGACGCGTGGCGGCGACCTTGACCTCACGCATCTGTTCGAGCAGCGCGTCGGGGCGGCTCAGTCCCCATTCCAGAACGCGGAGCGCGTCGGGGTGGAACTCCTCGGGACGACTGTCGATCTCTGCCGCGACCTGACGACCGGTGTGCGAGATGAACAGAACCGAGTTCGCCCACCACTGTTCGTCCCAACCGGGGACCTCGACATCCACCGTTGAAGCAAGCCCCGTCACGGTCGCCACAGCCGACTCGTAGGCAGCGCCGACATCGGAGTGGATGTTGTCGAACGGATGACCGCGCCCGATCCCGATCCGCAGACCCCCTACCTTGACCTCGGCTACGGCTTCGCCGATCAGGACCTCGAACAGCCTCCGGGTCATCGACAAGCTCCTTGCCATCGGACCGACCTGGTCGGTCGGACCCCCGTCACCGACATATCCCCGGGTCGGGACGCGGCCCTGGGTGGGCTTCAGACCCACCACCCCGCAGCAGGCCGACGGGATCCTGATCGAGCCCCCCGTATCGGTGCCTACGGCGGCCGTGACGAGCCCGGCAGCAAGGGCCGCAGCCGAGCCCCCCGACGATCCCCCGGCAACTAGAGAGGTGTCCCAGGGGTTCCGGATCGGGCCGGTTGCGGTGACCGTAGAGGTCCCTCCGATCGCCCACTCGTGGAGGTTCGTGTAGCCGACGAGGTCCAGGCCCGCCGCCCTCAGCCGTAGCAGGACCTCCGCCATCCCATCCCAGGCCGGCGGATGCACCCGGGAGCCCATCGTGGGTATCCGGCCGGCGTCGTAGAAGCAGTCCTTCACGGCGACCGTGGTGGCCCCGAGAGGGCCCGCCGGATCGAGATCCTCGGGCGGGTCCAAGACCTCGACGAAGGCGTTGAGGGTCCGGCCCCGGCCCGCGATCAGAGCGCGAGAGTCTTGACCGGTGTTCATCTGACCGCCATTCTCACTGAGTGGTCAGCAGAACGGCTACGCTTCTCTTGGTTAGATGTTCCACGCCTGGACAGAAGTGACTAGTTAAGCTCTAAAGATTGCTTCATGCGCTGCCGATAACTGGAGAAGTAACCAGCGATAAGGGCTAACCCGCCGCAAGGTGGGGGCGCAAAGCCAGGGGTCCCGGGGGCGAACCGGGACAGCCCAGCTACCGAACTGGGAGGAAACATGGCACGTCGAATAGCGATCTTGCTGCTGATAGGGGCCGCCTTACTGAGCGTTGCCCCCGTCCTCACCGGCTCTACGCCGGCGACCGCGGCCCCCTTCGAGCTTGCGGCCTCGGCCGACAACCCGTGCTGGAAGTTCAAGGCCACCGAAACCGATTTCAACAAGAAGATGAACGAGGAGCGGGCCAAGCAAGGCCTCGGCAAGCTCTCCATCGACCCCGAGCTCTCCAAGGCTGCTCGCGTCCACACGAACGAGATGGTCACCCGCAACGAGCTGTACCACACGACCTCCGACAACCTCCGCAAGCGAGTTACCTCGTGGTCGGTGCTCGGAGAGAACGTCGGAGTGGGCTCGACCGTGGACTCGCTCCACACGGCCTTCATGAACTCCCCTGCACACCGTGACAACGTTCTGCATGCGGCTTACCGCCACAGCGGGATCGGTGTTCGTGTGGCCGGCGGACGCATGTGGGTCACGATCATCTTCGAAGCAGTCACGGATCCGGGCACCTCGCTGTCGATGCCTCGCTGCTAACCACCAACTGAACTTTCCGATCTAGCCCTGTCTCCCAGCGGGGTCTAGTAGACAAGGCCCCCCTCGCCCCGGGGGGCCTTGTCGCGTCCGGCTCCGCTGTGCACTCCTATCAGAGTGCTATAAGGATGCGATGAATACGACGGCCGAGCAGTCAACTGCAGGTCCGGCGATCCCGCGATCGACCTCCGCCCGCGTCGTTGGTGGCGTCGTGTGGACGATCAAGTTCCTGGTCGCCCTGTTCTTCTTCGTCGGCGCGCTGCAACTCATGAAGACCGGAGCGAGCACGCTCGACGTGCTGAAGCCCGGGGGCTTCTTGGTCCGCAACCCGGTAACGACGCTCGGTCTGGGATGGCTCGGAGCGCTGTTCGTCCTCAGCGGCTCGCCGATCGCTGCGACCGCCTTGACCCTCGTCAAAGCGGGCGAGGAAGCCGCGCGGGCCGGGGCGGCTCACTTCACCGAGATACAGGGCTTCACGATGCTCACCGGATCCAGGCTCGGCGCGGCCTTCGTTGTCCTCGTCGTCGCTGTGATCTACGCGCTGCGTGGCGGAGAAGGAGAACGCGTCAAGCCCGTGTCAACGGCGGTGCTCGCGCTGTCGACGACCGCGATGATCTACATCCCCGGCGCGGCCCTCGGCTATGCCCTGCTGAAGTGGGGCCCATTCCATTCGATGGAGCTCACTTTCCCCCATCAGTTCGCGGACGTCATCGACCTGATCTACGGGGGCATCCTGGATCGGGTCGGAACATGGCCATCGTGGGTCGTGTTCCTCGGGGGCCTAGGCGTCCTGCTGTTGTCGTTCAAGTTGATCGATGCCGTGATGCCGTCCTTGGACGAGACGACGATCGGTGAGAAGAGACTCGCATGGCTGCGCGGGAAGTGGTCGATGTTCGGGCTTGGTTCCATCGTGGCGCTGATCACGATGTCGGTTTCAGTGGCGCTGACGGTGTTGGTTCCACTCGTCGCGAAGAAGTATGTGAAGCGCGAAGACATCATGCCGTACATCATGGGAGCGAACATCACCACTCTCGGCGACACGATGCTGGCGGCGTTCGCGTTGCACTCGCCCGCGGCCGTCCGGATCGTTCTCGCCGAGGTGATCGCCACTTCGATCCTCAGCGTGCTTCTCTTGGCCTTCTTCTATCCTCAGATCCGAAGAGGCGTGTGGAAGTTCCAAAGGGCGATAGTCAGGAGCAAGCCACGCCTC
>JAXDJQ010000093.1:0-7780 GCA_034667565.1 Actinomycetota bacterium | reverse complement strand
TCGAAGTCGTAATAGAAGCCGTCGGTGATCGGAGGGCCGATCGAATACTTGGCATCGGGATAGAGGCGCAGCACCGCCTGCGCCATTACGTGTGCCGTCGAGTGGCGCATGACCTCGCGGCCGAGGTCCTCGTCTTGGGTGATCACCTCTGCGGAGGCTCCGGAAAGTGGCACGAAGGCGAGGTCGTGCTGCTTACCCTCGACGACCAGTGCCAGGGGGCCGGCAGCGGATGCCTCTTTCGCTAGGGCGAAGCCGTCTTTGACTCCGTCCGGTGCAACAGCAACTGTCATGACGAGATGCTACTTGCCCAGGCTTTCTCGAAACCACGGAGACCCATCCCCGTCACCTTCTTCATCGCGCGCTCTACATGCCACGTCGCGAGACCAGGAGCGATGCGGGCCTTACCGATAAGTCGGTACAAGCGCAGGAAGCGCTCGCGGCCCCACCGGTCGAAGAAAAAGCGCACGGCAGACTGCGCCTCCTGGTAGCTGAGGTAGATCTCGTTCCCATCCCCACTCACGAACTGGAAGTCCTCAGGCAAGGTTCGGTCGAACAGTCCGCCGGCGACAATCGCGTCGAAATACTCGAGGCCGGGCGTCGATCCATAGCCTGCGACCTCGGCCAGCCCCTCGTCGATGAACAGTGGAACGAACGGACCGGAGACATCGCGTGTCGCCACATGAAGCAACTCGTGCGCCATGATCTGCACGACTTCCGATCGTGGGCGCCCGGCGATAACGGATGGGTTCACGAGGATCCGATCGCCCACATACCCCAGGGTTTTCGGATCGACGGTCGAATACGCGAAGGCGACGAACTTGTCGACCTCGAAGGTTGCCTGGATCATCCGTTGAAGAGCCTCTCCGGAAGGGGGAACCACGAGCACAACTTTGTCCGTCCAAGGCGTTGTCCAGGTGCGGTCTGTTCGAGCCAGCGCCTCCTCGGCGATGTCCAGCAGGTTCGAGTCGGCGCAGAGACTCCCGTCCCCGCTACAGGGACGGCTGATCGCTAGGAAATGCTCGCTCTCAGAAGTAACGACAGGCTCGAAATCCCACGGGTGTCGGACCGAGAACAAGCCAACGTCATCCAGGTCGGTGTCGCTCGCAACGAACCATTCGCCGTCGCGCTCGACGAAGGTGAGGAAGACGTCCTCCACAGCGGGCGCGTCATCGAAACCAGCGACGCGATAGCGCTCCTCCGTCAACGGGATCGAGACCCGCGAAGCTCCCGGGTAGCGCGCCACATCCTTCGCACGAGCGAGGTCCCCGTAGCGGCTCCAGTTGGCTACCAGACGATAGGAACCGAACCGGATCGGATCTGCACCTTCGAACATGTGTAACTGCTGCGAGCGGAAGCTCTTCTGCCCCGGATCGACGGTATCTAGGAACGCGGCGCGATCGCGAGCCATGAAAGCGTCGGACCGCCGATCGAGCAAGACCTGGATCTCAGCGCGCACATCGGGCTCGGCAGGCGCAGCGAGTGACGGAGCTGCTCCCGCCGCTATGACCAGACCGAGGACGATCGCTGTTAGCCGGCGGACTGATACACCTCGATGAATCGCCGGTAGTTCTCCGAGATGCGCTTCGCGGCCTCCTCGCGCGGCACATCACCGTCGAGGTAGCCCTTCAACGCGTCCCACCAGATCGTGCGACCGATCGCGAACCCCACGTAACCAGGGACCCCTGCGCCTTGCTGCAGCCAGTGATCGACCGCAGCGTCATCGGCACCCCGCCCGAGAACCACGCAGGCAACGTTGTCTCGGCCGTCGGCGCGGGCTGCTGCTGCGATCTTCTCGCAGTCCTCACGCTTATCGATCCCCTCGATCTTCCAGATGTCCGGTTCGATCCCACGTTCGTGACACTCCTTGATCACTTCCAACATGATCGCGGGACGCACCTCTTTGTCGTAGCGGTCCGCGTCTCCCCCGACGCCGTCCAACTGCGCTTGCTCGGCCGGAACAAGTAGCTCGAAGAGGAACTTGCGATCGTTCGCGTGGAGCCACTCACTCAGTTTCTTCAAACGAGCGGCCTGGCGTTCGTTCATCGCGGTGTCGCCGGCGGTGTTGTAGCGAACCAGGACCTTCACGAACGTGGGGTCGAACTCCTCGATGTGAGCCGCGAATCCGTCCTCGCCGTAATCGAAGTCGAATTCGTTCTGGCCACTCTTCTCGACCGGCATGGCGAGGATCAGGTCCTCTTTCTTGGCTTCACGTGCGATGTCGCCCCCGAACTGCTCGTCGACCAAGAGGCCTGCCGACTCTCGCGGGGCGCCCTCATCCAGGGCTCGCAGGAAACCCTCGAACACAACCCGCTTCCCATCCGAGATCGTTTCAGCCTGCTCCGGCGACGGCTCGCCCTCGATGCCGAACATCTTCTTCTGGAACGAGCCTCGATGGTCGAACGCCAGGATGTAGAGGTTCCCCGTGTATCCGCCGCTCATGCGATCCTCCTTGATCGTCTGGAAAGTTGATTGTGATTCCATTGATTGTATGGATTCCGGGCACGACCCCGTCGAGGCGCCGCTCGCCGTCGATCTGGTTCACATGTACCTCAAGGGACAGAACCTCGAGCAGCTCGGCCGGGTCGACGAGGCGGTACAACTCTACGAGAACGCTGTGAGAGCCAACTTCGATTCGCCCGGGCCATACGACCGATTGATCGAGATCTACTCGGCGAGAGCCCAACATCCGGATGTGGTGCGCGTCGCCGAGGCGGCGCGAACCAGCGTTCACACGCATACCGACAAACACCGCTGGTACGAGAGCATGGCGGAGGCTGCACACCGCGCGGCGGCGAAGATCCCTTCCGCTGCCCCCAAGAAGCCGCCGGCGTGAATCCCCTCCACAAAGAGATCATCGAACGGATCAAGAGCGACGGGCCTCTGCCGTTTGCCGCATTCATGCAGATTGCGCTGTATGACTCGCGCCACGGCTACTACTCATCCGGCGCGCAGAGGACGGGATGGCGTGGTCACTTCATCACTTCACCCGAGCTCGATCCCTCGTTCGGCATCCTCTGGGCACACGCGTTCCACGAGATATGGATCGCGTGCGGGGCCCCGGACCGATTCGAGATCGTCGAGATAGGCCCGGGAGAAGGCGGGTTCGCGAACGCAGTTATCGGCGCACTCGATGAACGCTTCAAGGAAGTCCTCACTTATCGCTTGGTCGAGAGGGTTGCGGCGGTACGCGATCGTCAAAGGGAGTTGCTCGGCGACGGCGCTCGACTCGAATGGACCGACTCGATAACCGAGCTGCCCCAGATCCCTGCGGGATGTGTCTTCGCGAACGAGGTCCTCGACAACCTCCCGGTCCATCTCGTTGAGATAAGGGAAGGCGCACCTATGGAGATGATGGTCAACGAGGCTGATGACGAGCTGATCTTCGATGCTCGGCCGCCTTCGAACCCAGAGTTGGTGGCCTTCCTCGAACGGAACGCCATGTCGCTCGGAGAAGGCGAGCGCGCGGAGATAACGCTAGCGGCTGAGTCGCTGATCACAAGGGTGGGCCGTCTACTGGGCGCAGGTGCCCTCCTCTTCGTTGATTACGGGATGTGGGCTGAAGACATCGCCGCCCGAGGCGGCAGCTTGGTCGCGTATTCATCCGCAGGTGCCGACACTGACGTCCTCGCGTCCCCCGGGGAGAAAGACATCACCGCGCACGCGAACTGGACCAGCGTCACCAACGCGATGCGTCGATCCGACCTCGCTCCAACCGCTCCCGTGGCGCAGCGAGAGGTGCTCTTGCGTCTGGGCGCCCGCGACCTGGAGGCCTCCTTCCGGAGGGGCTATGACGCTGCGATCTCGGAGGGACATGGCGCTGTCGCTTTGTCATTCTTGTCGCGCCGCCAGGCTTTGGGGGCGCTACTCGATCCGGGCGGCTTGGGGAATCTCCAAGTGCTTGCAGGGCTCCGAGCGATCGAGCCTCCCGCGTTCTTGACCTGAACGCGAAGAGACCGGCCGAAGCCGGTCTCTCGGTCCGCATTATTCGGTCAGAGCCTTCTGGGTGCCACCAACCTCGATCGCGATCTTCTTCGGCTGCACCTCTTCCATGTAGGGGATGCGAAGCTCGAGAACACCGTTGTCGTAGCTGGCCGCGATGGACTCGACATTCAGTCCCTTGCCGAGAGCCACCCGTTGGGTGAAGTCCCCGTAGAACGTGCCGCGCCGAACGAAGCGAACCTTCTCCGCGTCCCACGCGAAGTTGCGCGTGCCGTTGATCAACAGAACGTTCTCCTGGACCGTGACCTCGACGTCGTCGGCGCTCACGCCGGGAAGGTCCATCCGGATGACCAGACTGTCTTCGGTGTGGAAGACGTCCGTCGGAACCTGGTAGTTGCCGGCCCACGTCTGGCTCGGACCGGTGAAGAAGCGGTTGAACAGCTCGTCCCACTCGGTGCGGGGGCTGGTGATGCCGTAACGCATGGTGCCTACCTCCTGTGACTCGACCTTCGCTTACGGCAATGAAGCTTAGCATTGGGGTATGGCTCTGTCAGCAGATAACCTAAGTGTCTTTGACTTAGGTTCTCAGTACCCTACGTCAGGGTCCACCCGACCTTCCAGTGGTTCTCCGGCCGCGAAATGGGCGACGTTGCGCCCGACCATGCCGACGAGCTCCGGCACGGCCATGTCCCAGGTGTTCGCGACGTGGGGCGTGATGATGGCGTTCGGCAGCTCCCACAGCGGGTGACCGTCGGGCAGCGGCTCGGGATCGGTGACGTCGATCGCCGCTCCCCCGATGCCCCCCGATCGCAGCGCCTCTACCAGGGCATCGCTGTCGATCAGGGCTCCTCGGGCGACGTTCACGATCCACGCGGTGTCCCGCATGGCGGTCATCACACTGGCGTCGATGAGGTGATGGGTTGCGGGGGTCGAGGCAGCTGCCAGCACGACCCAGTCGGCATCGCCGACCACCCCTAGGAGCTCGTCGACCTTGACCGTGCGCTCCGCTCCGTGCAGCGGCGTGCCGGAGCGATTCATACCGATCACGCGCACCCCGAAAGGCTGCAGCATGGGAACGAGAGCTGACCCGATCCCACCCGTGCCGATCACCAGCGCTGTGGTCCCGGCCAGCCTGCGTTCCGGCGAGCCGAATCCGTCCGAGCGCCACGTCGTTGCCGGGATGTGGTCGTTCAGTCTGCGCGCGGCGGCCAGCATCAGAGCCACAACGTGTTCAGCACACGCGGCTCCGTAGACCCCTTTAGTACATGTCCAGGTCCGTGCCCGATCCACGACTCCCGCCGCGATGAAACTCTCGATACCGGCGAACGGGAGCTGCACCCATCCCGCCGAAGACTTCTCCAGGAGATCGGCCAGGCCCTTGGGGTCGCGCGGGTTCACCCACACGATCGCATCTGCATCCGTTGCATCCTCGATGGGCTCTCCCCCACCACTTCGAACGGCGGCTTTGAGCTCGTCGGTTGATACTGGGGCGATCGCTATGCGTGGAGCGCTCACAGCAGCGGCTCCCCTGCAACTTCAGCCTCATCGCTCCCGCACGAAGGACACTTGATGGGATCGTCATCGTGCGCGGGATACGTGTCTCCGCACGCCTTGCAACGCAGCACGACCACCCGCTTGTCCACCGGCTGAGGTTAGCCGTCCTAAGCGAACGTCAATACGTTGCCGTCGCTGTCGACCGTGACCGTCTCGCCGGGCCCGAACGTGCCGTCCAAGAGTTTGAGCGCGAGATGGTTCTCAATCTCGCGCTGGATGAGTCTCTTCAGGGGTCTGGCACCGTAGGCAGGGTCGTAACCCTTGTCTGCGAGGTAGTCGTGCGCTGCTGGTGTCATCTCCAAGGTGATGCCTCGAGCGGTGAGCCTCGATCTCAGATCCGCCAGTTGGATGTCAACGATCTCGGCGATGTCCTCACGTGACAGCCGGTGGAACACGATGATCTCGTCTACGCGGTTCAGGAATTCCGGCTTGAAGTTCATGCGTACCGACTCCAGGACCTTCTCCCCATCCGGCTCATCGCCGAGGAGGAACTGGGAGCCGAGGTTGGACGTCATGATCACAACGGTGTTCTTGAAGTCGATCGTCCGTCCCTGGTTATCGGTCAGGCGACCGTCGTCCAGTATCTGCAGGAGAACGTTGAACACATCCGGGTGAGCCTTCTCGATCTCATCTAGCAGCACGACACTGTAGGGACGACGACGCACAGCTTCTGTGAGCTGCCCCCCTTCGTCGTATCCCACATAGCCGGGCGGTGCGCCAACCAATCTAGACACCGAATGTTTCTCCATGTACTCGCTCATGTCGAGCCTGACCATCGCCCGCTCATCGTCGAACATGAACTCGGCTAACGCCCGAGCCAGTTCCGTCTTACCGACGCCGGTCGGACCGAGGAACATGAACGATCCGATCGGCCTATCGGGATCACCCAGACCGCTTCGCGCCCGTCTGATCGCGTTCGATACGGCCTCGACCGCCTCGTTCTGACCTATGACGCGGTCGTGAAGGCCCCCCTCCATGTGGATGAGCTTGTCGACCTCGCCCTCCATCAGTTTCGATACCGGGATACCGGTCCAGCGCGCGACAACCTCGGCGATGTCTTCCTCGTCGACCTCTTCCTTGAGGAACTTCTGGGTGGATTGAAGCTCGGCCAAACGACCGTTGGCTTCGTCTATCTCCCTCTGCAGCTCGACCAAGCGCCCATAGCGGAGCTCTGCAGCGCGTTGGAGGTCACCGTCTCGCTCTGCGCGTTCAGCTTCGCCGCGCACCTGTTCCATGTCGGCTTTCATCGACCTGATCGCGTCGATCGCGTCCTTCTCCTGGCTCCAGTGAGCCTTCATCCCGTCCATGTCTTCATGGAGCGACGCCAGTTCCTCTTCGATGCGAGCAAGGCGCTCCTTGGACGTCTCGTCGGTTTCCTTGCCGAGCGCAGCTCGCTCTATCTCGAGCTGCTTCGCGCGGCGATCTAGCACGTCGATCTCCGTCGGCATCGAGTCGATCTCGATCCGCAAGCGGGAAGCTGCCTCATCGATGAGGTCGATCGCCTTGTCGGGCAAGAAGCGTCCCGTGACGTAACGATCCGAGAGGACACCCGCGGACACGAGAGCTGCGTCCTGGATCCGCACCCCGTGGTGAACCTCATAACGTTCCTTAAGCCCCCGAAGGATCGCGATCGTGTCGGGAACGCTCGGTTCTCCCACCAGCACCGGTTGGAATCGGCGCTCTAGTGCAGGGTCTTTCTCGACGTGTTTCCGATATTCATCCAGGGTGGTCGCGCCGACCATCCGAAGCTCTCCGCGCGCCAACATGGGCTTGATCATGTTGCCCGCGTCCATGGCACCTTCGGCCGCTCCGGCCCCCACGATGGTGTGGAGCTCATCGAGGAACGTGATGATCTCCCCATCCGAGTCGGCGATCTCCTTGAGAACCGCCTTGAGTCGTTCTTCGAACTCACCTCGGTACTTCGAGCCTGCGACCATCGAGCCGATGTCGAGTGAGATCAGACGCTTGTTCTTCAGTGACTCAGGAACGTCACCGGCGATGATCCGGTTGGCGAGGCCTTCGACGATGGCCGTCTTACCGACACCGGGCTCACCGATGAGCACCGGATTGTTCTTCGTTCGTCGCGACAGGACCTGGATGACGCGCCTGATCTCCTCATCCCGACCTATGACGGGATCCAACTTGCCTTTGCGAGCTGCATCTGTCAGGTCGTGGCCGAAGCGCTCGAGCGCCTGGTACTTGTCTTCGGGATTCTGATCGGTGACCCGCTGGCTCCCGCGGATCTCCTTCAGAGCTTCCAGCACCGCACTGCTCTCGATGCCTGCAT
>JAXDJQ010000092.1:0-4719 GCA_034667565.1 Actinomycetota bacterium | reverse complement strand
ACGTCGGCGTTATCGGGAAGTATGGAAAGCCCAAGGCTTTCGCGAGCCACTTCGCGTTCCCGATCATCGGATAAGCCTCCTCGGCCCCCACTATCGCAACGGGGATGACGGGCACCCGCATGCGAAGCGCTAGCTCGACGAACCCACCGCGGCCGAACCTCTGAAGCTTGTAGCGCTCGCGCCACCCCTTGCCCACACCCTTGTATCCCTCGGGGAACACACCGACGATCTCGCCCCGGCGGAGCAACTCTTGGGCATCGTCATTGTGAGCAACGGCCGCGCCGGTCTTGCGGGCGAGGGGGCCGAAGAACGGGATCGTGAACGCTAGGTTGGCCGCGACGTTGCGCACCGTCCGCTTCTGGGGGTGCTCGTTCGCGACCGCGTACTGAACCATCACCGCATCCAGGGGGATGGTCCCAGAGTGGTTCCCGACCAGGAGCGCGGGTCCCTCTGAGGGGATGCGATCGATCCCATAGGTCCGGACGCGGAAGTAGTTCTCGTAGAGCGGCTTCGCCAGTGGCAGGAGAACCTCCCGCGCCAACTCGGGGTCGTATCCGAAGTCGTCCACTGGGTAGTCGCCGCTGAGACGCCGGCTGATGAACGACTCTGCCCACTCGAAGAAGCCCGGTGGTGCGGGTGGCACTTCCTTGCGGAGCTCGTCCGAGGATCGGTGCGAACGGGAGGGGTGCCGACCCCTTGAGACCTCGACGTTCGAATGGATGTGGCAATAGCCCGAGTCATCCGTCGCGTAGTTGCGGCAGGGGCGGCCTGCCGAAGTCGTCGCCGCACACCGCTCGCGCCGGTTATTGCGCGGCGAGCCTCGAGCAGTATCGATATGGATGATCTCTGCTTCTGCCATCAGACGGATTCCTTCTCGTTTTGGGCCTTCTTGCGAAGGTAGTCGAACAACTCACGCTCCCAGGGTGGTCTCTCGCTGGGCCCGGGAGTGAGGTCATCGGTGCGATTGTCGCGGAAGTCCATGAGTGTGTCTGCCGTCGAGAACTGAGGCGCGAATCCGAAGTGCTTCTTCGCGCGCGCCGTATCGACAACGCGTCCGTAGACGATCAGCTTCAGCTGGTCGGTTGGAAAATCGACGATGTCGAACCGGCGCATCAGATTCGCCAAGGTCTCGGCGGCGGGAAGCAACACGGGAGCCGGGATCTTCCCCAGCAAGCGGATCGCCTGCGACAGGTAGACGACACCGTCGGCGGCAACATTGAAGATCCCATGACAATCCGCGTTCATCGCGTCGACGAACGCGGCCACGGCATCTTCCTCGTGGAGGAACTGGAGCCTGGGATCGAACCCTAGGGCGGTTGGCAGAACCGGCAACGACAGATAGTCGGTCATGCTCGAGCTGACCGTGGGACCGATGACGTTCTGGGTCCGCAACACGACTAGGTCGACATCTGGACGTCTGCGTCCGAAGTCGCGCGCGGTCGTCTCGGCTTCGGCCACATCCTTGCCATACCCGGCAAGCTCGGCGCTCGATCCGTGGTCCTCCCGCAAGATCGAAGGTTCCGAGGGACTCGAGCCGTAAACCGCGGTGGAGGACTTCACGATGACCTTCTGGATGGTCTCGGCCCTCTGCGCCGCTGCAAGAAGCTGCATGGTCCCGATCACGTTGTTCTCTTTCATCTGAGACCGGCCCCCCAGGATGCCGGGGCTGGAGGAGATGTTCGTGTGGATCAGGGTGTCGACCTTGCTCGCCTGTAGGACCCGAGCGATCAATGGATTACCGATGTCAACGCGGATGAATTCGAGGTTTTTGACCGGAAGGGGAGGTTCCTCGAGGTCGACGCCGATCAAAGCGTCTATCGAGGGATCGTTCTCCAGCCGCTTCGCTATGCGCAGGCCGAGGAACCGGGATACACCGGTGATCAGAACGCGTCGCTTCGGTTGGGCCGCCATCCAACCCACACTACTAAGACATGTGTCGGCGACTGCCGACACCGGCTTAGCAACAGGACTGGCGAATGCCAGTCCGCATTACAAGGCAGGTTTCTTAGGCAGTCGTGGGGCCAACGATCGCGGTCGAGCCTGCTCGTGCCCGCAGCTGAGCGGCCGCATCGCCCTTGTTGACAGCAAGAGACAGGTGGCGATACGAGTCCTCGATCATCACGTACTGGCCCGGCCCCACGTCGGCAAAGGTTGCGCCGAGAGGAACGGTCAAGCGATGGCCTTCCAGTCGGACCTCGAGCGCGCCGTTCCCAACCAGTCCGAGGTCTTCGAGCATCTGTGATCCAACGTTGAGCTGAAGGTTGCCGAAGCGATCGACCTGAAGGACCTCCGCATGTAGATGGTCGTCATGGATCCACGCGTCCGGGATCTCGAGCTGCACGAGATCGCTCGCCTCCACGGCGGGTCCCATCTCGGCCGGATCTACTCCGCTGGCGACATGTGCAGCTGCCGGTGCGAATACGTCGCGGCCCTGGAAGGTTCGCGATACGGGAGTCAGCATGAACCTCTTGTCCGTGATCTCGAACGCGCGTTTGATCCCTCCGCAATCTTTCGCGGCCGGGATCAGCACGCCGTTGTCGGGACCGACGAATACCTCTCCCCACGTGCTCTCGAGTACTACTGCGCGCCGACCCGAACCAACGCTCGGGTCGACAACCGCGAGATGCACCGAATCGGGAAGGTAACGAACCGACTGTTGGAGCACGATCGCGCCATGCCTGATGTCTTGCCGAAGGATGTTGTGGTGCACGTGCACGACCTGGATCGTTGGTGCGATCCGCAGCATCACGCCATGGCAGACCCCAACGAACTCATCCTCGAGTCCGTAGTCGGACACAAATGTCACGATCTGTCGTTTTCCCACGCGCGAATCCTAACGACAGTCCTGCGTGAGATCTGTTGATGGGCATTGACCTCACCGCAGGGGCATCCCTACACTCCCGGAACAACCACGAAGGGGAAACGTCGATGGCGTCGGATCAAGCGTGGCAGGAACAAGCCGCCTGTCGCGCCATACCCGTGGAGCTCTTCTTCCCGATGGTCGAACAAGAGTCAGGCGAGGCCAAGGCCGTCTGCTCTGCGTGCACCGTGCGCGAACCGTGCCTTGAATCAGCCATAACCGCAGGAGAGCGCTTCGGCGTGTGGGGTGGTCTAACACCACCCGAACGTCGGTCGATCGTAGCCAAGCGCCGGGCGCGAGCGAGGGCCGCCGCAGCGGCCCTCGAGATCTCCGAGCTAGGGATCTAGTTACTTCCCTTGCTGACGCCTCTGCCAGCGCGTCTTCTTCAGCATCTTGCGATGCTTCTTCTTGCGCATCTTCTTCCGACGTTTCTTGATCAGTGAGGGCATAGTTGCTCCAATCTAACTTGCTATTCCGAGCCGAAGAGATGCCGCAGGTCTACCGGCCCCCTCGAACGTCCTGACACATCGATCCGAACGGAACCTAGGCGTAGACCTCGTACGCCTTCCGTGACGGGCGAGATCATCCGCAAGATGTCCTCTCCCGCGTCGTGCTCGAGCACGCCGATGCCAACGCACGAGCCCTTGCCGTCTTCCATCCCGACGACGAGCCCATCCAGCAGCGCCAGGTCGAAGTCCGGGGGCAGCGTCGGCATGAACACCGTCGGACGAACCTTCCAGCGCGATGCGTGGTCGGTGAAATACGCCGCGAACTGTTGCTCGCGGAATGACATGCGCTCGTCGACGGTTCGCATGGCCGCCTCGGGGAGAACATCCACTTCGATCACCTCGGCCGGCGTGAACCGTTGAGCGATCCCGAGAACTAGCTCGAGCTCGCCGCCGCGCTCCAACGCCACGATGACGTCTGGTCGCACGAGATCCATCTTGAAGAACTTCAATGTCTGCCCGTAGATCCCAGACACCAGACTCGTCGTGTCCACGATGATCAAACGGCATCCGGCCTCACGAGCTTTCATGACGAGCTTGGCGGTGTTTGTGACCAGCGGTAAGAGATGTCCCTTGGGAACCAGTGAGCCGACGAAGCCCATCGCATCGGGGACGCTCAGTTGCTCCCGACTCAACTGTTCCGGCGCCGTGATGATCTTCAGTCCCACGGTCGTCGGAGGTCCCACGGACGACTGAACGATGTCCGCGTCGACGATCGCTGCCGTGATCCCCCGTTCGACCGCACGGCGAGCAAGCTCGACACCGAACGTTGTCTTGCCGGTGTCGATATCTCCCACGATCATCACGACACCGAGCGTTTCGAGAACCTTTTCCAGGGCTTGCTGATAGTCGGTCTTCATGATTCCGTCCGTAGTCACGAAAAAGACCGTCCGAAGGGACGGTCCCGAGGTGTTGCTTGTGGGCGGCTAGCCGGCGTCCATGAAGCGCTGATCCAGATAGCGCTGCACGGTGGCTTCCCGGATCCGGTAGCTACGCCCGACCCGTACCGCTTCCAACTGACCTGAGTTCACTAGTCGATACACGGTCATGTTCGAGACCCGCAAACCCTTCGCGACCTCGGCAACGGTGAGGAAACGACCGCTGTCGGTGATGTCGAAAGGAGTTGTCTCGGCCATGGCTGCGGCAGTATATCAGCGGCATATCCGCAGGTCAGAGTGTGTTTTTCGTCATCTCCTGCACGACGAGCCGCCACGCGGGTTCGTACCGGCGGGGGGCTCGGTTGTCGTCCATCGGAACGATCACGACGTCCTTGTGCTCGGCCCAAGCCACCGCGAGGGCGGGATCGTTGATGTCCATCACCGCGATCGTCTGGATCCCGCGCTCGATGGCGGC
>JAXDJQ010000091.1:0-11337 GCA_034667565.1 Actinomycetota bacterium | reverse complement strand
GCAACCGATGGGCCGCGCGCGTGGCGCTGATCATCTCCATCTTGGCCGCCGCGGCAGTGATGGGTGCCTTCAGTACCCTTGGGATAGCGGGGCCTGGGGCCCCCGTCGCCCTTCAGACGACGGCGAGCGCCAGCCCTTCATCCACTCCGTGTCAGGTCCCAGTGCCTGCCCCGCCTCCTGTCTGCCCGCCGAAGAGTGCCAGTCCCAGCTCTACCGCCAAGCCGACCTCCTCGGCCAAGCCTTCCAGCTCGCCGGGCTCGACCGCGTCCCCCTCACCTTCGACATCGCCAGGTGGCGGAGTGAACGAAAAGCATGATTCGAAGGTCACGATCGAGTTCACGGCTGCGTTCCGCTCCTCGGCCGCACAGTTCGACGGTCTCGTGAAGTCCGTCAGGAAATGCAAACGGGATCGGCAAGTGACCCTCATGCACGTCCAAGAAGGACCGGACCTAGCGGTCGGGCGTGACACCTCGAATCGGTCCGGAGCGTGGCGGATCCCCGATCCTTCCGCCAAGGGCCGCTACTACGCGAAGTTGAGGAAGCGCACCTTCACGCAGGGCGACGTAACGGTTATCTGCGGCGCTGCTAGATCGAGGACGGTTCGGGCAACGCCGTAACGTTTCAGGCCGAAGTCTGAAGGCGCGCGGCGATCTGCTTGTAGCGGCCGACCGGAACGAGGTGCACTCCGTCGACCGCGCCTGACGCTCGCAGCGTCTCGATCTGCTCGCAGGCGATATCGATACCGATGTCCGGGTCGTCATCGAGCTTGTCGATGAGGCTCTCAGGGATCCTGATGTCGGGAATGGTGGCATTGATCCGCCTCGCCATGCGCGAGCTCGCCAGTACCAGGACGCCAGCGTAGATCTTGCCCTGGTAGTCGATGGTCTCGCGCCACCTGAAGACACGGTCGAGATTGAACGAGATCTGCACGAACACGAAATCCGCAGCGGCCCGCCACCCGAGTGGCTTGCCTACCCGGCCGACCGTTCCGATCCTGAAATCGGGGTAGCCCTGGAAGAGGGGGCCCGTTCCGAACCCCCGGACCTCGTTGATCATCCCTCGCACTGACAGGTCCTCCGTGCGACGACCTTCCTGCGGCTTGTCTCCGTAGACGAAAAGGAAGTGATCGACCCCGTACGACGCAGCAGTGAGGAGGTCCCGACGGAACCCGAGAAGGTTCCGGTCGCGCGCGTTGAGACATGCGATGGAACGGCCCCCCATGTAGGCGACCTCGTGTGCGACCGCAACGCTGGAAACGGTGGCTCGACCAAGATGGTTGTCCGGGATGAGGAAGGCATCGACGACCGGGTTCAGAACATCGATCTGTTTGCGTACACCCTCGATATCTGGTTTCCGAGGCGGCTCTATCTCGCACAACAGGCGAAAGCCGTCCCCTTCGAGGAAAGAGGGAGGAGGCGCGGGTGGTTGAGGGACGTTAGACATCGTGTGGATATACCAGAGTGCGGCTGCTCCGGTGACTCAGGTGCGTTCTATCGATGTGGCAGGGTCTCGTCGAGCGTTTCGACGACCTGCTTCGCTACCTTCTTCGAAGCTCGGTCGGGGGAACCGGGTCCGACCGGATCGGCATCGTCATCGTTCTCGTGTTCCGGCTGTTTTTTCTGGGACGCATGCTCGTCGGCCGCGCGCTGAACGTCTTGGAGGAGCCCGGTAACGTCTGCTACGAGAGTCTCGTCCGCCGAATCACCTCGAGCAACCGTCCCTTGCGGAGATGCGGTGACCGTGGTGTTCCTTTCGGCCCGTGCGAAGCCAGCGGATGCGACGGATGAGGGGGCTGCAGGGACCGTGTCAGAGGTCGACCTCGAAGCAGTCACTCCCGTGAACGCGATCGCCACGACCATCGCCGATGCAGTCACCTTCTCGATAACGAGAGGGCCTGCGGTCTGTGCCCACACGGGGACCTGGGATCCGATGCTCGTTGCATCGCGATGGCTCAACAAGGAGCGCAGCCCTACGAGGGGCGCCAGAGCCCAACCACTTGCGTTGTCCCACGCACGCTTGAAAGACGACCGAGCTCGATGCAACAGGGCCTTCACCTGGAGTGGTGACATGTGCAGTTGATCCGCGATCTCCTTGTGCGACATCCCCTGCAGGTTACGGAGCTCGAGGGCCTGTGCGTGCAGAGGTTGGATCTGCTCCAAGGTTCGAAGCGCGGGGACATCTCGGATCACGACATCCTCGGGACTTAGATCGAGATTGTGCGATTCATGGGTTTCGTTCAATGGAGTAACGACCGCGGTCCGACTGCGTCGCCTGATGTGATCGACGCATACGTTGGTTGCGATGCGCGAGAGCCATGCCCCCAACTTGTACTGGCCGTTGAAGCGGGGCAACGCGAGATACGCCTTGAGGAAGGTCTCCTGGGTCGCCTCCCGAGCGTCTTCGGGACTGCCAAGCATCCGGCGACAGACGTGGTTCACCCGCTCGCTGTAGCGGCGGTACATCTCGTCGTATGCCTCGGGCACGCCGCCCTTGAACGCGACGACCAGATCCCTATCGGGCCACGAGGCTAGCGATGCTGTCTGGTCCCCCATACCCGAGTGGTTCGCCCTTTTTGGGGCGATTCCTGGGTCTTTAGGCGTTAGGAGCGCCTACGGGCTCGTGGTTCGAGGGAGTCTCGAGGGGGCGCTGGACCGTCACCGAGCTGTCGTAGGAGTCGTAGCTGGCCTTCTTGGACCCTCCGGTGAACGACTGCAGCAGGCCACTCTTGTAGGCGTAGGCGGCACCACCCAGGATCCCGCCGATGAGGCTCAGCTTGAACAGCCGGGCCAGGAGCGAGGGTTTCTGGGGCGCACGGGCCTCCTGGACGCGGTCGTAGACCTGCTTCAGGGCAACGGCGGCAAGGGCTTTCTTGGCTATCGGGCTCATGCGGTCCTCCTCTGATCGGGATGTCTGGATGGTTCCTACCCAAACTGGCCCCCACCGTACCGGGTAGCCGATTTGTTTTCCTGCCGCTAGCAGGGGTATAACAGTTGCAAGCACATCCGATCTCCAAGGAGGAGACATGCCGAAGATCACCGATAGAGCGCTCGAGCTGGGTCTTTACCTGCCGCTCGGTGCCTACTCCAGGGCCCGCGAGGGCCTTTCCGACCTGACCAGCGCTCGCGTTCGCAAGCTGGTCGACGAGCTCGTCGACCGGGGCGAAGAGCGCACCCAGGCCGTCACCAAGGTCGTTCGTCGTCGCACGAACAAGGCCGAGGACGCTGCCGAGAAGGCCGTCGCCAAGACGACCAAGCAGGTCCGCAAGACGGTGAAGAAGGCCTCGGCTGCGTCGGCACCTGCGACGGCCAAGCTGCCTCGGGTCGCCGCGCCGAAGAGCGCATCGGAGCTCCCGATCGCGTCCTACAACTCGCTGACCGCGAGCGAGATCCTCACCGAGCTCAAGGGCCTCACGCAGACCCAGCTCGCGAAGGTCTACAAGTTCGAGAAGGCGAACGAGAACCGCGCCACGATCCTCGAGGCGATCGACTCCCGTCTGTCACCGTTGCCGATCGCGACCTACGACGCACTTACGGTCGATGAGATCAGCGGCCGCCTCTCGAACCTCAACGAGAGCGACCTCAAGACGATCCGTCGTTACGAGTCGGAGACCAAGAACCGCTCCACGGTCCTCGACAAGATCGACGGGCTGCTCTAACAGCTTCACCCGTACGGCTTCACCAGCGATGGAGAAGGGCGCGAGGATGCACTGATGCCTCGCGCCCTTCTCGTTACCACCTCTTTCCTTCCCGGCCGAGGTGGCATCGAGAGCTACCTCGCCGAGTTGTGTCTCGAGCTGGCCCCCGATCTCGCCGTGCTCGCCCCCGCGAGTCGGGATGGGAAACCGATACCGCCCGATCTTCCCTACCGGACGTTTCCCTATGAAGGTCAGACCGTCGTGCCCGGCAACGCCATGGTGCGAGCGATCGACGAGGCCGCCCGAGAGGTCGGCGCCGATCGCATCTTGTTCGGCACCCCGTGGCCCCTGTCGCTTATCGCGCCGCGCATCCAGGCCCTCGGCTATCCCTATGGCTTCATCGTGTACGGGGCGGAGCTGTTGGTGCCGACTGCGGTACCGGGACTGCGTGGGTTGATGCTCGACGTGTTATCTCGCTCGGACTTCATCCTCTCGTGCAGCAACTACACGTTGGATCGGTTGCGAGCGATGCTCTCGGCACGAGGGCTCGAGATGCCTGCGCACGAACGTCTCCCTGCGCGCGTCGACCTGCGGCGCTTCACCCCCGATGTCGATACATCGGGCGTTCGGACGAGGCTGGGTCTGACGGATGCAGATCGCATCGTCCTCAGCTTCGGTCGCCTCGTCGAGAGGAAGGGCGTGCACCGGATCATCGACGCGATGAGCGAGATCAACCGCTCGTTGCCGGAGGCCGTCCTGGTGGTCGCCGGTGGAGGCCCCGAGGAGAAGAACCTCCGACGGCAAGCCGAGGTGAGTGGGGGCCGCGTCCTATTCGCGGGTCGCGTCCCCGAAGAGGACGCTCCGGCCCTCTTCGCAGCGGCAGATGTCTTCACCTTGCCCGTCGTCGATCGGTATTTCGGTCTCGAGGTGGAGGGGCTCGGTGTCGTGATGCTCGAGGCCGGGGCCTGCGGAACGCCGAGCGTCATAGGTCGGTCGGGTGGGTCTCCAGAGACAGTTGTGGACGGCGAGACGGGCTTCGTGATCGATGCCCGGGACAGAGGAATGCTGGCCGAGCGGGTTGGGTATCTCCTCTCTAGACCTGAGGAGGCGGCCGAGATGGGACGGAAGGCTCGAGCTTTCGTAGAACGCGAATTCGCCACGGCCCCCCTTCCGCAGCCGCTGGTCACGTGGTTAGGTGAGTAACCCCTACGAGGAGGTAGTGCATTGCGGGTAACGGTGTCTGCACCGGGACGCAACGTCGACCGAAGTGCGCTCGATGGCATCGAGGCCGATCTCGAGAAGATCGATCGCCGCCTCAAGGATTTCAAGGAAGAGATACATGCGGAGGTCCGCGTGGGTGATGCTCAAGGTTCTGCCCCCGGGCACCACGTCACGATCGAGCTCGATTACGGCCGCACTCACCTGATCGCGAAAGCGCAGAACTCAGATGTGGGGATCGCCGTGCGTGAGGCGAGAGAGGAACTCCTCCGTCAGATCAACGACAGGAGCAGAGGCGGTCACAGCCAGTTCGCCAACGGCCGCTGAAAGCTCCGAGCTAGAGGACGACTATCTCGTGGGCGCGAGGGTAGGCGGCGTCTAGAAGGCCGGCTCTCCATGCGTCGTGCATCGCGTCGACCAGGACCGGATCGAACTGCATGCCCGCACAGCGGCGTAGTTCGGTCAAAGCTTCTTCCGTCGACAGGATCTCGCCATAGGGACGGTCCGTCGTCATCGCATCGAAGGCGTCGGCGACGAAGATCGCTCGTGACTCTCTGGGTATGTCGACCCCCGAGATGCCGGTCGGGTAGCCGCCTCCGTCCCAGCGCTCGTGGTGGTGCAACACGACGGGGATCATCCGTTCCATATTCGGGAAGCGCGACAGGATGCTGGCCCCGAGGATCGGGTGTAGGCGCACGAGATGCAGCTCCTCATCGGTGAGCTTGCCGTTCTTCTTCAGGACTCGATCGGGGATACCTATCTTGCCGATGTCGTGGACGAGGCCGGCCTGACGCAGGAATGAGACTTCCGCACGGGGTAGACCGAGGATGCGTCCGAGAGCCGCGGTGTAGTCCGCGACGCGGCAAGAGTGCCCACCGGTATAGGTGTCGTGATCGTTCACCGCGGCAACGAGTGAAGCGAGGGCTTGGTGGTAGTCCCGTTTCGGCTCCATCAGAGCAGATGCTTCCGCCAACCGCCGAGGGAGTCTCTCGCTGTTCACTGAACTGTTGGGCGTATGCCGGTCATAGTCACATAGGACTATTCGGCGCCCCGGCTGGAAAACTTTAGTGGGGCAAATCGCCCGATCTTGATATACCGCGGATCGGACAATCCGGCCCCGGCGAGATAGCGAAAGCCCCCGGGAGATCTCCCGGGGGCTTTCGTCTGCCCGCTTGCCTAACCGTGAAGCGTTACTAGCCGGCGCACTCCGTGTCGGTGATCTTGAAGACGTCGAAGCCACGGTCCTCGTCGTTCGAGGTGATGTACTTCTCGTCCGTCGAGAACTTGGAGCTCCAGGTGACTCCACCCTCGGGGTGGAACCAGCCGCACTCCTTCATGCCCTCTGGGTCACGGGTGCCACCGACGGTGACGCCGATCGCAGCCGAGATGTCCAGGTAACGGGTGCCCAGGGAGTACCAGGACATCGCAACCTTGGTCGAGTCACGAGAGATCTCGAACACGTGGCTCGTGCACGAGGCAGCAGCTTCGCTGTCGTGGTTCACGATGAACTCGGCGGGCTCGTAGATCCCGGTGAGGACCGGGACCGGAGGCGTCGAGAAGTCGTAGACGTAGAACGCACCACCCGGGCAGGCGTAGGGACCGCCGCCGCCGCCTTCGTCGCCGATGAGGATGTGCTTGTCATCCGGCGTGAACTTGGCGTCGTGCGTGATCGAGCAACCGGGGCACTGGCTCTCGTATAGGAGAGTCGGGTTGACCGGGTCGGAGGTGTCGAAGATGTCGAAGTGGCTGATGGCAGCGGTGACGGCCATGGTGCCCTTCTTGTTGAAGCTGATGTCGTGCGGTGCGTGCGGGAGACTCCGGACCGAGTTCAGGAGCTCCGGCTTCGCCGGGTTCTTGATCGACCAGATCTGGATGTGCGAGCTTCCGCCCGGTACCAGAGCCGAGTTCGAAACGTAGACGAGCGGCTTGGTCGGGTGTGCGGTCATGTTGTGTGCACCGTCGCCAGTGGCGTGTCCGAGAACCTTCGGCTTCAGTGGGTTACTGACATCGACCGTGATGAAACCGGTGACGCCTAGCCCGGTGCAAGCCTCAGGACCTCCAGCGGAGTCGTGTCCGATGAGGAGGACCTTGTTGTACGTGACCTGGATGTCACCTTGAGAGACCACGCACGGGATCCTCGCGACGATGTGGGCCCTCGGCGGATCAGTGACGTCGATCACGTAGACGCCGCCGCCCTCTGCGAGGGAGCAGCGCGAGGTAGCGAACGCGTAGGTCTTGTCGCCGTACTCGATGTTCTCGTGGTCGGTGCCGGCGCCGGACTTCAGCGGCCCGCACGTGCCCAGGGGGATGTTCTTGATCAGCTTCAGGTTTGCTCCGTCACCCTTGAGGGGTGCGTGAGCCTGACGCTCATCGGCCATTGCTACGTTGCCGAACGCCGCGATCAGAAGGCTGATCGCTGCGAAGGCTAGTGCGAGCTTGCTGCGCTTCATCTCGTTGTCTCCTCTTTCGGTTGGCTAGCGGGGGACGGTGAAGGTCTTGGTGGTGATCAGTCCATCCATCGGGAAGCTCCCGTAGGTCAGGAACGCCGAAGGTGCTGCAGAGATAGTGGCGCTGAACGTTCCGATGCCGCCGACGATCTTCGATCCGGGCTTCGCACCGAGGGCGTCGACGGGAACCGGGATCGTGATGGTTCCCGCTGCGGCGTCGAACGCAGCTTGGATCTTGGCGAGCTCCTCGCAGAACGTGAGGGTCGTGGCGGGGGTAGCGGTGTCGGTGCATTCGCCGCGCAGCAGGAAGGGCTGCAATCCGGGGTCGCGCGGCAACTTGCCTGCGGCGGGGTCGCATTGACCTGAGGTCGGGTCGCACGCGCCACGGGAGTAATTCGTGAACTTGCCGTCCAACTCCCGGGCTTCGCCGTCTACCGTGAAGTCCCACGTGTAACGGCTGAACTCAGGCATGCCACCAGAAGGGGGCAGAGCGTTGAGCTGGATAACGAAGTTGATCGTTTTGGCGTCTGCCATCCCGATCGTGGCGCCAACCAGGTCCTGACCGAGAACGTCTCCGGCGGGAGCGATAGTTGGGTCTGTGGCCGCACCCCAGTCCCCAGCGGGGTCGGTGCCGACTGTCAGTGGCTTGGCCGTCTTGGCCGCGTGTGCCGGCACTGACATGAAGCCGGCCAGGAGGCCGATCAGTGCAAAGGAAACTAGCTTCTTCATTATCTGCCTCCTACTTCTTTGGGATCGTGTACGTGGTTGTTTGGAGCATCGAGTCGAACGGGAAGTTTCCGGACGAGACGAATGCAGATGGGATCACGTTGATCGAGGTCCCGTAAGTAGAGTTCGTTCCGGGCTCGATCTTCGAGCCGGGCTTCGCTTTGATCATCGCGAGCGGGACCGGGATCGTGATCGTGCCGGCAGCGGAATCGAATGTTGCCTGAACGACACCGAGCTCTTCGCAGACGATCAGGTTCGTGACGGTGGGGTTCGGTGCACAGTCGCCACGGACGAGGAAAGGCTGCATCCCGGGGTCACGAGGCATGTTGCCCGTGGTTGGGTCGCACTGCCCGTTCGTCGGGTCGCATGCGCCACGGGAGTAGTTCGTGAACTTCCCGTCCAGCTCGATGGTCTTGCCGGCGAGGGAGAAGTCCCAGGTGTAGCGGATGCCCTCGGGGATGCCACCGGACGGCGGCAGCGAGGCAAGCTTGATGACGAAGTTCAAGGTCGACGCATCGGCCATCCCGATCGAGGCTTCGGTGAGCTCGCTCGCGAGGAGGGCACCGGCGGGGGCGATCGTGGGATCGACGTTGACGCCCCAGTCGTTGTCGGGGTCTGTTCCTACGACGATGGGGCCACTCTTCTTCGCCGCGATGGCGGAACCGGGCAGCACGAATGCTGCAACTGCTGAGGCTGCCAGGGCCAGTGCTACGAGCTTGCTTGCTTTCATCGGGGTCTCCTCGAAAGAAATCCGTTGCGTGAGGAGTGAGTTCGACGGTTGCGCCAAGGCTCCTGCTAGTCCCTCGGGCAGGCGCCCGGGCAGGAGAGGGCACACCCTTGGCGAATCAGTTCGAAACGGACGAAAAAACTCTTAGAGGAGCTCTTTCAGATGAAGGTGAAAGCGATCGCGATCCTGGTAGCGGCCCTAGCGGCAGCTGCGCTGGTGGTTCCACTGAGCACCCCCGGTATCTCCAAGGGAGCCGGTAAGAACCCCTATGGGTTCGCCGACCTCAGTACTTTCCCCAAGCCTCAGATCAAGGGTCCCGAGATCATCAGCGGGCTGGAGGAGTACGTCGACAACTATCCCCTGCGCCAGAACGGTCTCCCGAACAACGCAGCCGCAGCCGAATGGCTCGGTAAAGAGGCAGAGAAGTACGGCTTCAAGACAACTATCCGCGAGTACGCGGCCGGCCCCAACGGTGTACGCAACGTTCGGGTCGTCGAGTCCGTGAAGCGAGGGACCGAGAAGCCGAACGAGTGGATCGCGCTGGTTGCCCACTATGACGCCGTCGCTCCCGATGGAGTCGGAGCAACGGTGCAAGGTGCTTACGACCCAGCGAGTGGCGCCAACATGCTCCGCTACTTCGGTAAAGCGTTCTCCAAGATCAAGACGAAGCGCTCGATCGCACTTATCTGGTTCGATGCTGAAGAGAACGGTCTCTTGGCCTCAAAGGCTTACGTCGAGAACTTCGTCAAGAAGAAGGGCGCCCCGAAGATCGTTGCCGCTATGGGCTTCGACATGGTCGGTATCGCTTACCCGGCCCCTTATTGCATGTGCATCTACCACGGCACGAACGGTCCTGCAGATGCAGCCAAGGGCGTCCCCATCATCGATTACGTGAACAAGGACTTCCTCAAGTTCCCGATGGGTGATGGCGCTCCTGCGACGGCCAAGTGGCCACGCGGTATCGAGGGTCATGTCTGCAACTGTGGAGCGAACATCCGGAACTCGGACGAGTCGAGCTTCGCCAATGCCGGGATCTTCACGATGCGGTGGACCGGGATGCGTACCGCTTCCGATTATCCGGGCTACCACTTCCCGTGGGACACGGTTGCGTTCATGGAACAGGTGGCGGGTAGTCGTGAGAATCTCGAGCAAGGCAGCGAGAACACATTCGTCTCGGCGTACTACACGACTCTCCTACTCGACAACCTGGAGTAGCGGTCAGGCTACGAACTTGTAGCCAACGCCTCGCACGGTAAGAAGGTGTTGTGGGTCCGCGGGATCCTCTTCCGTCTTGGCGCGCAGCCGCTTGATGTGGACATCCAAGGTGCGCATGTCACCGAAGTAGTCGGAACCCCAGACGCGATCGATGAGTGTCTCCCGCGTAACCACACGACCCGAGTTCTCCATCAGCAGCTCGAGGAGGTCGAACTCCTTCTTCGGTAGATGTACGGGCTCTCCTCGGACGGTTAGCTCGCGTCGATCGGGATCGAGTCGAAGGTCACCAACCACGAAGGCGTCTTGAGAGGATGGGGGCCCCGAACCGCGCCGCAGCACGGCCTTAATCCTTGCGATGAGCTCTCGGGTTGAGAACGGCTTCGTGACGTAGTCATCCGCGCCGATCTCGAGGCCCACGATCTTGTCGACCTCCTCATCCTTGGCCGTCAGCATGATGACCGGCACGTCCGACGTACGGCGGATCTCCCGGCACACGTCTTCTCCCGAGAGTCCCGGCAGCATCAGGTCTAGGAGGACGATGTCGGCCCCCTCCGCGAGGAACCGGGCCAACCCTTCCCTGCCATCGGGGCTCCAGACGACCGAGTAACCCGATCGCTCTAGCTGGTAGACGAGCGGCTCCGCGATCCCAGCCTCGTCTTCGATCAGCAGGATCGTGTTCATTCCGGCTGGGGACCCAATGGAAGGAGGACGGAGAACGTCGACCCTTCGTCGAGGTTGCTGATCACCGAGACAGACCCACCGTGAGCTTCGGCCACGTGTTTAACGATCGAGAGCCCAAGTCCGGTCCCGCCGCTGGCACGTGCTCTGTCTGCATCTACTCGAAAGAAGCGTTCGAACACGCGTGACTGGGCACCCAGAGGTATCCCGATCCCGGTGTCTTCTACCTCGAACCGGGCGACGCCCTGATCTCTCGCCAGAGCAACTCGAACATTGCCCCCAGGCGGTGTGTAGCGGACAGCATTGTCGAGAAGGTTTCGCACCATCAATTCGAGATGTTGTCGGTCACCTCGAAGGCGGGTGCTGGCTTGGAGGTCACGAGTCAGGTGGACGTTGCTTTCGATCGCGGAAGCCTGCATCTCCTCGAGTTGTTCCGCGATCAGTTGGTCGAAAGAGACATCCTCGACCCGCATCGCTGCCGGATCTTCCACCCGAGACAGATCCATCAAGTCATCGATCATGGCTCGGAGGCGCTCGACCTCGATACTCAAGCGGCTGACGAAACGCTCGACGGCGGTTTGATCGTTTGTAAGAGCAGTCTGGATGGCTTCGACAAGCGTCGCGAGGCTCGCGACGGGCGTCTTCAGTTCATGGGAAGCATTAGCCGCGAATTGCCTACGGAGTTGCTGAGT
>JAXDJQ010000090.1:0-6875 GCA_034667565.1 Actinomycetota bacterium | reverse complement strand
GATCCGGAACTGCATCGTGCCGATCGTTGTTCCTGAGATGGACCCCGTGGACTGCGGGGCGGAAGCAGGCGCGGACGGATCGTTCTCGGGCCTGATTCGGCGTAGATCGGCCCCCGGCAATGCGTGTTTGAGATCGCGTCCCAAGGCTTCGATCGTGACCCCTGACTTCGCTCCGACGACAAGGAGGCGCGGTCCACCCAGGTTCATCCCGCGTGCTACCTGAGGAGACACCAGGACGTCCGCGATGTTCGGGATCCCGTTGTCGGCGAACGCACCGACGTGTATCGACCGTTTGCCGATGCTTATCTCCTCGGACCCTTTGACTCCGATCTTCTTTGCCGCATCGAAGGTCAACACGGCGCGATCTGACATCAACGCCGTCCACACGAATTCGGCGTCGCGGGTTGACGCCGGCGCCACCGATCGGAACGGCAGCGGATCGACCGAGGCAACGCGCAGACGCTCTCTTCCTTTCGGTCCGTTGACCAGCAAACGTTTGATGCTGACCGGCGCAAGCACCGCCACGCCGGGGGTCTTGCTCGCTTTCTTCAGACGCGTGGTCGAGGCAGGACCCCTCAGCGACGCGACCCACGCCGGTGAAGCAGGCACGGGTTCGGGAAGCTCGAATGCCGGGGGACCGGCGCTCGGATCGGCTTCGTCGCGGAAGACCTCTTGGCGACCGCCACAGGACACGGCGATCGACGCCATCACTGCCAGTGCGATAAGTCTTCTCATCTCTCCACCACGAATTCGAACGCGAGTGCCCCGACGACGCTGAAGATCACGTCGGAGGCGATCAAGATGCCGAACCAACCTCGAGCTGCCACCTCTCCCATGCCCCCACCGGCGAATAGATCTGCGGTCAGTTCTGTCGCCGCTATGAATATCGGCACCAGGATGGGCAGAGCCAAGATAGGAAGCATCAATTCTCGGCTCCGCGTCTGAGCGGCTAGAGCCGAGAACAGGGTCCCAACCATCACGAATCCGACATCCACCAGGGCGATCACAACTATCAAGACGAACCAGCGCCCTCCGAGGTTGACTCCGAAGAGGAGCCCGAAGGTTGGAACCAGGAAGACCTGGACCAGCAGCAAGGTCACGAGGTTTGACAGGGCTTTGGCCGCGAACAGGCCGGACCGATCCAGGGGGGCCATCACCAATGGGTCGATGGCCCCGTCGGCGCGTTCCACCTCGAAGGCCCGCGCGAAACCGATCAGCCCGGCGAAGAGGATCGTCACCCAGAGGTAGCCGGCGAGCACCTGCGCGACCGGAACCGTTCCAACCACGAAGGGCACGTCCGACCGCATCGAGCTCTCCGGGGGCAGAGTGAAGGCCAGCAGCAAGGTGACTGCGAACGAGAACGCGAGCATCGCGGGCAACGTTTCTCGACCGCGAGCCTCGACAACGAGATCCTTGCGGGCAAGTAGCAGAGTCTTGGACACGAACCCGGCTTCATTACCGGTTCGCACTGCCGCGACGCTCATGCGATGACCTCGGTCACTTGACGGTCGCGATCGCTCGCTACTGATCCGCGACGAAGGACGATCGCGGTCGTTGCGAAACTCTTCAAGCGCTTCGCACCGTGGGTCGCGATTATCGCGGTACGGCCGGGTGCGTGCCAGGCCTTGATCGAGGCGGTTACGAGATCGGCGGCGGCATCGTCGAGGGAAGCGAAAGGCTCATCGAGCAAGAGGATCTCGGGCTCCACAACCAACGCACGCGCTACGGATGCGCGGCGTTTCAATCCCGCGGATAGCTCGTCGACCCTCGAACGCGCACGGTCCTGCAGACCGATCTGTTCCAGTAGAGGTTGAACCCGCTCGGTGGGTGCTCCCCACAGAGTTGCGAACAGTCTCAGGTTCTCTTCAACGCTCAAGCGTCCGTAAAGACCGGCATCATGGCCCGCGTAACTCATACGGCGGCGGAGGTTCTCGTCATTCGGCCGTGGTTGTGCCCCGTCGAACACGATCTGTCCCAGGACTGGCCTATGCAGTCCTGCGACCACGCGAAGCAACGTGGATTTTCCGGAGCCGTTGGGGCCATAGAGACCGACGATGCCCGGCGTGATCGACAGGTTGACCTTGTCCAAGGCGATCGTCTTCCCGTAGACGGCGCGCACCCCTTTGAGCTCGATCATCTGTCCGAGTTCCGGGTCGCGCGGATCGCTACGCGCCCAACGACGGCTACTACGGCAAGTCCCGCAGCGATCAATGGCCATAGTGGCGCGCTACCTCCCGCAACCGCTAGAGCTTGGAGGGGGTCACCCGCTTCAACGGTTTCGTCGGCGCTCCATCGTCGGTACGTCTTTCCTTCGATGGGGACGGACTTTCCCTCCACGAGTCGATTGCTGCGGATCTCCAAAGGCTCGGCCGCGTAGATCGACATCTCGAGGGTTGGGTAAAGCGCGGTCCGTGACAGGTCCGAAGATGTTCCACTCCCGGCCACCTGGTAGGAGAACGTGATCCTGTTCTCTCCCGGCGGGATCGCGATGGTTGCCGCAACCCCCTGGTCCACCGGGATGACTTCGGGGACGTCGATGGTGGAATCGATGATTCCGAAACCACCCGACCCGGAGGGGAGGGCGAAGGCGAAACTTGCCCCGCTCGCTTGATCTCCGACCATCTCAGCTCCCCGTCCGATGTAAGCCTTGTCACCCGTGTTGACGATCGTGACCGATTCGATGACCCCAACGCCATCCTCGCTGGTGACCACGAACATGTCGTCCCTGCTGATCGCGATCACCCCGGGTTCTGATGTTGTGTTCCACACGCGCAGGGTTGATGTAACGACGGGTTCCTTGTCCGTGTCCGCAGGGAGTGTGATCGGTTGCCCGGCGAAGTACCCGTCTTGGAAGTGGGCATCGAGCGCGTAGAAACGGTCGTCCCCCGTGGAAAGGTCATCGAACACATAGCGTCCGTCGGGACCGGTCCTGGTTCGCGCGACCACCGCGCTATCACCATCGTCTGTGCCCGACGTCAGGGCAAGTTGCACGTCACCTTGTGGTTGTCCGGTCGTTTCATTGACGACCCGCCCTTTGATGACGCCGGTCTCAGCAGCGCGTGCTACCTGTGAGCCCGGGATCGGTAGTCCGACAGCAACGAGAGCACAGATCGGAGCTATGAGGCGCCGCATCTGGAGCAAACGCCACCCTCCATCTGGTTACCGCAGTTAGAACACACGTGAGCGACCCCGTCCAAGCGATGGAGAGCGTCGAGGGCTTCTGCTTCGTAGAAGGAACGCAGCTCGATGAGATCCTCCTCGCTGAGCTTGCCGACGTCGCGTTCGGATTCCAGATCGATGATCGCCGTCAAGGCGACCTCTTTCTTGGCTTCGAGCTCACGCGTCGGGTCGATCTCTTCGATCGGGTCCTTGGACCTCAAGGGCGCGACCACGAACCAAAGCGCCGCGACGGCGAGGGCACCGATGATGAGTGGTTCCATCAGGCAGGGCCCCTCATCTTGGCTAGCTCTGCATCCAAGCGCCGCCGATCCTCGGTGGTGACGTGCACGTCGGGGTCATAGTCCTCGGGTCTGTCCGGCGGGCGCGCCCACTTGCGCAGGATCGTCCACGCGAAGGTGGCCGCCCCCAAGCCCGCGAACAGCGGGAGGATCCAGGCGAGCAGACCGATACCGCTGCGAGGAGGCTCGGCTCTGATCGTGGGTCCGAACTCGGCCTCGAGCTCGCTCATTATCTGAGCTCGGGTGAATCCTTCTTCGGCCCGATCCTTGATCTTGTCGCGCAACTCGACCGCCCGGTCGCTGGGGCAATCGTGCAACGTCACACCGGGACAGTACGGCGACATGACGTGCTCGGAGATGTCGTTCGCCACGTCCTCGGCGTTCGCAAGCGCGGGAGCTGCCGTGGCAACGACAAGGGCGAGTGTGGCGATAACCATCGCTTTCATCGCGTTGCGGCCGCCGGCTCGCGGATCTCTCTCGGGACTCGAGCTCGAACCCGGGCTGGACCCGGTGATGACAACAAGATGGTCATCCCCGACAGCATCACGCCGGCTCCAACCCAGATCCACCACGTCAACGGATTCACGAACGCGCGCAGAGCGGCATCGCCATCTTGATCGAACGAGGTGATGACGACGTAGAGGTCCTCGATCGGGCCTGTGCGGATTGCCACCTCAGACTGCGGCTGTCTTTGCGCGAGATGGAAGTTCCGCTGTGGATAGATCGAACCTTGATCGTGACCATCCGATGCCACGTCTACGACCGCGGTATTTATCTGTTTCTCGGGGCTCGATGACTGCCTAAGCTCTCTGTAGGTCAACGTGTAGCCGCCGACGGACATCGACTCACCCTTGGACAGCAACGCATGACGTTCGGTCTTGAAGGCTCCACCCGCGAGACCGATGACGATCAGCACGACTCCGAGGTGAACGATGTATCCGCCGTATCTCCTGCGGTTCCGATCGATGGTTGCTGTCAGCGCGCGGATCGGCCCGACGTCGTACCTGGTCCGATACACGCGCGAGCCACGTGAGAACTCACCGAGGATCGCTCCGGCGGTGAACGCGCAGAGCCCGAACGCGAGGAGGGCCCCCACACTGCGCACGCCGGAGATGAACAACCCGAGGATCGTCACGCTGCCCATCGCGAGGGGGACGCGCACGACCCGGCCGAACGCTCCTTTGCTCATCCGTTTCCAACTGATCAAGGGGCCGATGCCCGTCAACCCGATGATCGCTAGCCCCAACGGGATAAAGACAGAGTTGAAGAACGGCGGTCCGACCGACAAGCGCACGCCCGAGGTGACCTCGGCGAGAATCGGATAGATCGTTCCCCACAGCACGGCGAAGGCTGCGGCAACGAACAGAACGTTGTTGGCCAGGAACGCGGACTCCCGTGACATCAAGTGGTCGAACCTGTTCTCGCTCTTGAGCTCGTTCAGTCTCGCAAGCACGATCCCGAGTCCACCCAGCAACATCAGTGCAAGGAACGGAAGGAACCATTTGCCGATCGGTCCCTCGGTGAATGTGTGGATGCTCGACAGGATCCCGCTACGCGTCAGGAATGTTCCGAAGACCGCTAAGGCGTAGGTCAGCAGGATCAGCGAGACGTTCCACACCTTGAGCATCTGGCGCTTCTCTTGGATGACGACTGAATGTAAGAACGCGGTTGCGGTCAACCAGGGCATGAACGACGCGTTCTCGACCGGGTCCCATGCCCAGTAGCCACCCCAACCCAGTTCGGTGTACGCCCAGGCCCCCCCGAGGACGATCCCTATCGACAGGGCGCTCCACGCGAACAACGTCCACCGGCGCGTCGATGTGAACCAGCTCGCATCCAGTCGCTTCGACAACAACGCGGCCATCGCGAAGGCGAACGGGATCGAGAATCCAACGAAGCCGGTGTAGAGCAGTGGGGGGTGGATCAACATCCCGGGCGACTGGAGCAAAGGATTGAGTCCTGTTCCGTCGGCCGGAACCGGTAACAGGGCCGTGAAGGGGCTCTCGGGCAGCACAAGGAGCATCAGGAAGAAGCACGCGACACCGGCGAGGACCGCTCCGGCCCACGCCACCAGCCGCGGTGTGCTTGCCCTGGCGCGCTCGAGAGCGACGGTCGAGAAACCCGTGAGCAGGAGGGTCCAGAAGAGCAACGATCCCTCCATGCCCCCCCAGAGTGCTCCGAACATGTAGGGGCCCGACAACGAACGAGACGAATACTTCGCAACGTAGGCGAGCGAGAAGTCGTGGGCGAAGAGCGCGGTCAAGAGCGCAACCACTGCGAGACCCGTCGCGGCGAAACACATGGCCATCGCCCGTCGCCCGGCAGCCGTGGCTCGTTCACTGGATCGCGTTGCACCAACCAAACAGAGAACGAGGCTCACACCTGCGAAGAACAGCGCGGCGAGAAGTGAGGGGACCCCGAACCCAGCGAGGGAAGTCACGGCGAGACCTTCGACTAGACCTTGGCTTTGAACTTGGACGGGCACTTAGCGAGGACCTTGCTCGCCGTGAACGTGCCCGACCCATAACTCCCGAATGCAACGACCTCGGAAGAGTCCTTGAAGGCGTCGGGCATCGGGGAATCGGTCGTGACGCTGATCTCCTCCGTTTCATCGGTAACGAGGAAGGTAGTAATCAAGCCGTTTCGTTCGATCGAGTCTGGGACGACCACTCCGGCGAGCTGGAGCTGTCCATCCTGGGCCTGACCGTGGGCCAGTTCGGTGGGGGTGATGTAGTTCGACTCCGCTCCAGGCTGGGTCATCGCCCACAGGATCACTCCAGCCAGGACCGCGACGATCACCGCGCCACCTATCCAGAACTTGGGGCGCGGTGGTGGAGGGACGGAAGTCGTCTGGGTGCCCTGCATCGGATGGGCAACCTTAAAGGATGGCCTTACCTAGAAGCCCTACACGGTCAGGTAAACCAGCGTGAAGACGCCGACCCATACGGCATCGACGAAGTGCCAGTAATAGGTGACCGCCTCGAGCGTGGCTTCCCGCCGTCCCCCCAGGCCGTGGCCCAGGCGCATCCATGTGGCCGCCAGCATCCCTAGGCCACCGATCACGTGGATGCCATGCGCGCCGGTCAGGGTGAAGAAAGAGGTCCCGTAGGCATCGGATCCCAAGGTCGTGCCCTCGGCCAGCAGCCGACTCCATTCCCACGCCTGGCCGGCTAGGAAGGCTGCTCCCAAGGCGATCGTCAGAGCCAACCACCGTCGTGCGGATCCACCATCGCCGTCTCGTCCCGCGGTGGCCGATCGATGCTGGGTGAAAGAGGAAGCCAACAGGGCGAACGTCGCTATCGCCGGTAGCACCAGCCCTGGCGCATCCGTTCCGGCGGGGGGCCACATAGTTTCGGATGAGCGCAGAGAGAGATAGGCGGCTCCAAGCCCACCGAAGAACATGATCTCGGAGACGAT
>JAXDJQ010000089.1:0-6765 GCA_034667565.1 Actinomycetota bacterium | reverse complement strand
CCCTCTCAAGGCGGAGATCACGGGTTCGAATCCCGTCCGGGCTACGAGTTGCCACGTTGCATCTGAACGCGCTGCACCTGAACGAATAGAAGAAGAGGAGTTGTGATGAACCCCACCGATCTCGTCGAGCGCCCACACCTGCGCGAAGACGTGCCCGAGTTCCGCCCGGGCGATACCGTCAAGGTGCACGTGCGTGTCGTCGAGGGTGAGCGGGAGCGCATCCAGGTCTTCGAGGGCATCGTTATCCGCCGCCGGGGGAGCCAACTGTCGGCGACGTTCACCGTCCGCAAGATCAGCTTCGGAGTGGGGGTCGAACGAACGTTCCCGGTCTACTCACCGATGATCTCCAAGATCGAGGTCGCAACCCGCGGCGACGTCCGCCGGGCCAAGCTCTACTACCTGCGCTCCCGTATCGGGAAGAAAGCAAAGGTCAAAGAGAAGCGCGAGGTATAGGTGGCCGATCGGCCGCCCGAGACCGTGGAGAGCGACGCGGTCACCGATGATGACAGCGCGCCTCCAGCCCTAGAGGAGAAGAAGCACCACTCCTTCTGGCGGGAGCTGCCCGTTCTCATCGTGATCGCGTTCGCGATCGCCTTGATCATCAAGACCTTTCTGCTGCAGGCCTTTTACATCCCGTCGGCATCGATGGAGCCCACCCTGCTCGTGGGGGACCGTGTCCTGGTCGAAAAAGTGAGCTACCACTTCGGGGGGCCCGATCGGGGGGACGTGGTCGTGTTCGAGAAGGACCTGGCGATCATCGCGGACCCGAACGCTCCGGGTGAGGACACGCCGTTCTACAAAGACATAGCTAACGCTTTCAAGAGCCTGTTCGGATTCCCGACGGGGAATTCCCAGGACTTCATCAAAAGGGTCATTGCGGTTGGGGGTGACACCGTCGAGGGTCGCGAAGGACAGGTCTTCGTCAACGGGGAGAAGGTCGATCAGTCGTACCTGCCGGACGGCGTGACCACGAGCGATTTCGGGCCCGTCGACGTGCCCCATGGCGAGATATTCGTCATGGGGGATAACCGGTCTAACTCTGACGATTCCCGTAACTTCGGGCCCGTGGACGAGAACAAGGTCGTCGGTCGGGCGTTCGTACTGATCTGGCCCCCCGCCGACGTCGGCGGGCTATGACCGAGGGTTCCACCTGGCGCGATAGAGGCAAGGGGCTCGTCTCTCATCTGACCGAGCTTCCGATGCTCGTCCTCGCGGCATTCGTTATCGCCGTGCTGATCAAGACCTTCCTGGTCCAAGCGTTCTTCATCCCCTCGGAGTCGATGCTCCCCACCCTTCATCCCGGTGATCGGGTGTTGGTCGAGAAGCTCAGCTACCGGCTTCATGGACCCCAGCGGGGGGACGTTGTCGTCTTCGAGAAGACCGTCTTCGGCGAGGCTCCCGACGTTCCTTGGTACCAGGACGCCAAGAACTTCGTGCGCGAACTCCTCGGCCTGCCGACCGGTGATGAGGAGGATTACATCAAGAGGGTCGTGGCCGTCGGGGGCGACACCATCAGGTATTCGGGAGCTCCTCGGCGATTGATCATCAACGGCAACGTCGTTCCCCAACCGTTCGTGCGGGGAGGCAAGGATCGCTTCAGCTCAACCCTGACGTCGAACGACTGCGAGCGTCTGAAGATGCAGGCATCGGGCGGAGGATGCCTCGTACCCGCCGGTCGCATCTTCGTGATGGGCGACAACCGGGGCGATTCCGAGGATTCGAGGATCCTCGGCCCGATCGACGAGGACAGGGTCGTCGGGCGAGGCTTCGTTCTGCTCTGGCCCCCGGGCAATGCGGGAGGACTCTAGCCACTCAGGGCTAGAGTTCGCGTGATGACCCCCGCGACTCCGGGCCGGCTCGAGGCCCGTCTCACCCAGGTTGGGTTCGAGCACGTTGCGGGAGCCGACGAGGTCGGCCGTGGGGCTCTCGCAGGCCCTCTCATCGCCGCCGCGGTGATCCTTCCTCCCGATGCCCACATCGAGGGACTGCGCGATTCCAAACTGTGCACCCGTCTCCAACGTGAGCGGATCGCCGACGAGGTGAAGCAGATCGCTCTAGCGATCTCGATCGTGCGTGTTCGTCCCGATCGGATCGACCGAGAGGGTCTGCACCGCTGCAACCTCAAGGCTCTTCGGAAGGCACTTAACGGACTCGAGGTCACCCCGGACTTCGTGCTCCTGGACGCGTTCCGGATGCAGCGACTGTCGTGGCCGGGTCTGGCCGTGAAGAAAGCGGACGTCGTGTCGAAGAACGTCGCCGCCGCCTCGATCGTTGCGAAGGTTCACCGGGACAAGATCATGCGCCGCTATCACAAGCGGTACAAGGGTTACGGGTTCGACACCAATGTCGGGTATGGCACGTCCGAGCATTGGGCGGCGCTGAAGCGCTTAGGCCCCTCGGATATCCATCGCCGTTCCTTCTTCGGAGTGACGGGATTTCCAGATAAGGATGGTGTAATCCGGCCCCATCTAGCGCGAGACTTGGATGATGGGTCAGGCGATCCCGAGCTAGGCGGTCCCGAGCTAGAAGAGGAGATGGCATGAGCGTCGAGGACCTCGAGAAGTATGAGGCCGAGATGGAGCTCCAGCTCTACAAGGAGTACCGAGACGTCCTCCCGATGTTCAAGTTCGTCGTCGAGACCGAGCGTCGTTTCTATCTAGCGAATGAAGTGAAGGTCGACACCCGTCATGTGGGACCGAAGGTGTGGTTCGAGGTCGAGCTCGGAGACGCCTGGGTCTGGGACATGCATCGGCCAGCAAGGTTCGTGAGTCATGTGCGCGTCGTCACGTTCAGGGATCTGAACGTCGAGGAGCTTGCGCAGCTCGCGGAGCGGGACCTGATCCCCGAACCCCCCGGGATGGAGCACTAGCTTCTTCGCCACACCTTCTTCGTCACACCCCCTGACTAACTTCATCGGGTGCATGAACGCGCGCTGTTCGGGAGAGCTGGAGAACATGCCGCCGCCCGGCTCTATGAGGCGGACGGCTTCACGGTCGAGCGCAACTACCGGTCGGGTCGGATCGAGATCGACCTGGTCGCACGGCGTCCCGGTCTGGTCGTCTTCTGTGAGGTGAAGACGCGCGCGACCGCTCGTTGGGGGATACCGGCTGAAGCGGTCGGTCATGAGAAACAGGCGCGGATCCGGCGCGCCGCCGCAGCGTGGCTAGCTCAGCAGCGTCCGGGGCCCGTCGAGGTCCGCTTCGACGTGGTCTCGGTGGTTGGTGACCGAGGTCGATTGGACATCACCCATATCCCGGGCGCGTTCTAGAGTGCGGACGTGAGCGATTACGAGTCACTTCTTTGGGATGTCGAGGGTGGTGTGGCGACCATCACCTTCAATCGTCCCGAGAAGAAGAACGCGATCTCGGCGGTGATGTTCGACGAGTTGCCCCAGGCGTTCACCCGGGCGGCGACGGATGCATCGATCCGTTGCGTAGTCCTGACCGGTGCGGGTGGGGCTTTCTGTTCCGGAGCGGACCTGGGTGATCCCGGGAACCTTGCGGGAAGCGCCGTGGAGTTCAAAGACCGGATGGGTCGCATCCACAAGCTCGTGACGAGCTTCATCGATTGTCCCAAGCCAACCATCGCGAAGGTGACGGGCGTTGCCGCGGGAGCGGGGTGCAACCTTGCGTTGGGCTGTGACCTCATCGTTGCATCGACGGAAGCGAGTTTCGCCGAGCTCTTCGTGAAGCGCGGGCTTGTGGTCGACTTCGGCGGTACATGGACGTTGGCCAGGGTGTTGCCTTTGCACAAGGCCAAGGAGCTCGCGCTGCTGGGAGAGATGATCTCGGCCGAAGAGGCCGATCGCCTAGGGATGCTCAATCGCTTGTGTGAGCCGGGGGAGATCGATGCCGTCGTGAAAGATCTGGCGGGCCGATTGGCCGGTATGCCGCCCCGGACGGTCGCGATGCTGAAGGAGAACCTGAACCGTTCCTATGAGAGGTCTCTCGCAGAGAACCTCGATGCGGAGTCGATCGCGCAGACGATGGCCTACACGAGTGAGGACACCCGCGAAGCGATCGCGGCTTGGGTGGAGAAACGGGAGCCCCGCTTCACCGGTCGCTAACCGCTTTCTGTCACACCTCGTTCCTAGATTCTTCTCAAAGGAGCCGCGCTCCCGAGCCGGGAACGGAGTACTGCCGTGCTCGCAAAGACGGAATCAGTTGCACTCGTTGGCACCGAGGCACGACTAGTAGAGGTTGAAGTTGACGTTGCGGGCGTGGGAATCCCCGCGTTTCGGATGGTCGGGCTTCCTGCGAAGTCGGTCACAGAGGCCGAACAGCGGGTGCGCTCTGGCCTCGAATCGAGTAGCGAGCGTTGGCCTCCGACCCGTATCACCGCCAATCTGGCACCTGGGGCCTTGCGTAAAGAAGGAGCTCACTTCGATCTCGCAATCGCCGTCGGTACCGTGGCCGCTGACGATCGGCTCCCGGGGGAGTCGCTAGAAGGATGGCTATTTATCGGAGAGATCGCCTTAGACGGATCGATCAGATCCGTGCGGGGCGTCTTGGCAGCGGCACTTGCGTGTCGCCGCCTGGGAAGGCGAGGTCTCCTTTGCCCAGCGGCTAATGCTTCCGAAGCCGCCATCGTCGACGGGATCGAGGTGATTCCCGTGTCAACTCTGCGAGAAGCCTTCGGTTTCTTGCGACGCACCTGGTCGCCCCCTGAAGTTCGATCCGAGGAAGGTTTGGTGCGTTCGGACTGGGAGGACCTTTCGGAGGTCAAGGGCCAAGCCGAGGCAAAGAAAGCTCTGGAGGTCGCGGCTGCAGGGGGCCACAACCTGCTACTGATCGGTCCTCCGGGAACGGGAAAAACGATGCTGGCCCGGCGGCTTCCGAGCATCCTCCCAGAGATGTCACCCGAGGAGGCGATCGAGGTAACGAGCATCTATTCAGTTGCGGGGATGCTGCCTGAGCCAGCAAGTTTGATGAGGACTCGACCTTTGCGCGCCCCGCACCACCACGTCTCGATGGCGGGTCTGATCGGTGGAGGCAGTGGTTTGGCGCACCCGGGCGAGGTGAGCCTGGCTAACAGGGGAGTCTTGTTCCTCGACGAGATCCCGCTATTTCGCAACGACGTGCTCGAAAGCCTGCGAGCGCCACTCGAGGATGGAAGTGTGCGGATCGCACGATCAGCTGGGGTCGTCTCTTATCCCGCGCGTTTCTCCCTCATCGCGTCGATGAATCCGTGCCCCTGTGGATTCGCGGAGGATCCAACCCGGAGGTGCAAGTGCACTGGGCTTCAACTGCACCATTACCGCACGAAACTCTCCGGGCCACTTCTCGACAGGTTCGACATCCAGACTCGTATGCCTCGACCATCGCGCAAGGACTTGATGGGGGCTCCAACCGGGGAATCATCCGCGGTTGTGCGGGCTCGCGTTGAAAGAGCAAGAAACCTACAAAGCGAGAGGTACGGAGGCGCGATCACGAATGCAAGTTGTTCTCACCGAAGTCTTCTGCAAAGCCTGCAGATGACCTCGGATGCGAAAGCACTCCTGAACGAGGCCGTAGATGGTCAATCGCTCAGCGGTCGAGGCGTGGTTCGAGTCATGCGTCTCGCGCGCACGCTGGCCGATCTCCGTAGCCACGAACCGGTAGTCGACGAAGACCTCGCAGATGCGCTGACGTTCCGGTTCTCAGGGTCGCGAGAAGGGCGGGCGGCATGACGGCGAGGGTGATCGATCCTTCATCGTCGGAGTGGCCGCAGGGGCTGAGTGAGTTCTGCCCAGAAAGCTTGCCTGGACAACTACATGTGGAGGGTCGGACCATTCCCGACTACAAGGATTGCGTCGCGATCGTTGGTACTAGAAGACCAACCGCTGCGGGGCGGGACGCTGCGCGGACCTTCGCTCGTGCGATGGCGGAAGCGGGTTTCGCAGTCGTTTCTGGGCTCGCTATGGGGATAGATGCGCAAGCTCACTTGGGCGCTCTTGAGGCTGGCGGACACACCATCGCAGTGCTTGGGTGCGGTCTTGACATCGACTACCCGAAGGAGAACGCAGCATTGCGAGAGCGGATTCGCCAGGAAGGCACCCTAGTGACTGAGTACCCGGAAGGCACCGCGCCGCATCCGCAGTTCTTCCCAGCGCGGAATCGCATCGTTGCAGGCCTGAGTTGGTCAACGATCGTCGTCGAGGGTGGTCAGAGGAGTGGTGCTTCGATCACAGCTCGCCTAGCGCTGGAAGGTAATCGGAGTGTTTTCGCTGTGCCCGGGTCGATCCGAAATCCATACGCCGCATGCCCCAATGAGCTGATACGGGCTGGGGAGGCAACGCTGGTGATGAATCCCCAGCATGTATTCGATGAACTCGCGCCTAGCTTGGTTTGGGATGGCGAGCGCGTCATCGGGGGAAAGAGGTTGCCGAGGATCGACGAGGTCGAGATGCGGATCCTGATCGCGCTGGACGATGCTCCCGTGGGTGTTGAGGAGTTGCGAAAATCCGTCGAGGTGGCCGGGGGAAAGATCTCGCTCGCCCTTGCGAAGCTTGAGGTGCGGGGTTGGATACGGCGGGGATTCACGGGCGCCTATGAGATGTCTGAGGGCGGCGTCCGCGTCCTCAATCAGCTGGGTGCTACCCCCTAGAGGCAGTGAGCTGTGGTCGGAGTGGTCGGCAGACCGACCACAACGACCACTCGGCCCTGCGCTAGGTGGGGGGCCTGGGCTCCAGTAACAGAAGTTGACAGGAGTAACAGCGCCCGCCATCCTCTTCAGAGAAGGGGGAGCCGTGGGGACAGATAGATCGATCGCCGGGGTAGCGGAGGA
>JAXDJQ010000088.1:0-2656 GCA_034667565.1 Actinomycetota bacterium | reverse complement strand
CACTCTGAACGTGATCGGCATCCTCGCTCCCCTCGTCGCACTTGCTGTGCTGATAGGGGTCGCGAGGGGGTGGAGGAGTGGAACCATTGCCGCTACGGGATTCGGCTTCGTCACGGCGCTCGGCCTCATCGCGATCCATGTTCTGCCGAGTTGGTCGGGGATCAGCGATCCCTACGGTGAGGCGAACGTCGATGCAGCTTCCTGGCTCTCATTGATAGCCCTCATCGTCGCGTCGGCGGCACTCGGTGTCGCCGGGTCGAAAGATCTAGGTTTGGATCGATCCCGCTGAGGAACTCGCATCCTGTCGTTTTCGCCTAACAAGCAACCAGATCACCGCGGCGATGACCAACGAACCAAGCCCGGCCCCCGCAACCAGTGCGGTGGGGAAACTTCCCGGTAGTTCGGTCGTAGCCGAGATCTCGCGGCCCGACTGACCAGGAGTAAGGGTCCACACGAACGTCGTCGCATCCTCTTCTTCTCGCACTGAGTCGGCGTTCGTGTCGCGGGGGGCACCAGGCATCGAGACCGAGAACTCCATGTCGAGGCGGTCTTCGAGCTCCGACACGTCGATCGGCATCTCTGCCCCGGCCCCCAGGTTGGGCGCCCCCACGGCTCCCGTGAGCTTCCACCCGTCGTCACCCTGTTCGAGGTCTAACTCCTGGATCGTCTGTTGGCCGGCCTGGCCTTCTTCGCCCTTCAGCTTCTCCACCAGGTCATCTACGGTCGTGAATTCGAAAGACAGGCGGAAACCGCTGAGATCGGGGGTCTCGTAACGCTCGAGCTCGACCGGGAAGCCCTTCTCTTCGACTTGCTGCTTCACCCCTTCGTAAGGACTCTCAACTCCAAGATCGGCGAGGATGCCCTTGTCGATACCGACGAGATACGTGAACGAACCCGATCCATCTTCATTGAACGCGATGCCTTGCTCGATCTTGCAACCGGACAGAACCAGCGCGGCGATGGCAAGCGCGACGAATAGGGCACTCCTCTTGGGAATCGTCATCAGAGGCCTAACAACGAGACGGCTTCGGGCAACGACTGCATCAACGCATCGATCTGGTCGGCTTCCGCCAGGTAGCTCTTGAAGCGAGTGCTGAATCCATCGAAGTTGACATGCTGTGGGGCATCGGGATCCTTGTACCCACTCAGCGAGCAGTTCGAGAGGAACTCGAGCGATGGCGAACCACCGTCGTTCCACTTGACCCCGACGCCAACTTCCCCGGAACCGAGGCTCGCGATGTTGGCCGTCGCGCAACCTGCCGCGCCGAGAGAAGAGATCACTGCTTTCAGTCCAACGTTGCTGGTGAGGACATGAAGGGTTCCCGAACCCATGACCTCGAACCCATGACCTGAGCCAGAGCCATCGAGAAGCGCGTCGATCCCGAGGCGTCCGAGATCGAGCGTTCCGATGGAACCGCCGAAGTTGATCGATCCGATGCCGACACTGTAGTTCCAGTTCATCGACGCACGCACTCCCCCGCTGCCGGCCGTCACCTTCGCGTCCGCGAGGGGGCCGATGACACCGAGGAGGTACATCTCGCCACGAGCCGAGACCCTCTCTTGTTCGTAAGCCAGCGAGCCCTTCATCGACATCAGGAAGCCCGGCAAGCTTCCGCCCGTACCTCCGTCGGCGAGGAGTTTCCACACATCGGCCTCTACGGTTCCCATGACCGCGGGACCTTGGGGCTCGATCACGAAAGTCGCTTGGTCGAGATAGACGTGCGGCGGAAGGATCGGGAACAGGGATTCGGTCTGGCCCGCCCTGAGCTTGGCGAAGATCCATTCCGGTGTTCCGCCGCTCTCGAACTTCGCCCCGAACTGGAACCCAGTTAGTGCCGGGATCCCCGGGAATCCGACCCGCCCGTAGAGCAGCCGCTCCCCCGTGTCCAGGTAATGGCGGTACTTGGAGTCGAGGAACGTGAATATGGGGATGCCCTGGATGTTCAGGGTGCCGAAGTCGACCTCTACATAGCGCGGCGGGGGGTTGCCCAGGGTCAACGGCAGTTCCGCGGGTGCACCGTGGAAATCCTCAGGTGCCGGGACGGGAACATCGACCTTGACACCGCCGCCGGAGAGCCACTCGAGCACGTACAACCACGACGGGTTCTCGTCCGTCGGCAAGCGGTCGCCGAACACCCAACCCCACGGCTCCTGGCCGAGATGGTTAACCGATCCTGTTAGCGACCATTCGCCCGCAGACAACCCTAGTGGCTCACCCACATATTGCGCGCCCGCGGTCGCGCACGTGCTGGCGCCGTTACGCCAGTCGTCCGCATAGAGATACTCATCACAGCGCGTCTTAACAACGAAGTCGAGCGTTACCGGGATCCTGACGACCGTATCGATGTCGTAGTCCGCGAATCGCATCTCAGCCATATCGGTAGACAGTCGCTGGCGCGCCGTGTCGATGATCGCCGGAGGCCCAAACAGATAGAGCTCGACGCCATTGAGCACGAGATCCTGCTGGCTCAGATATCCGGTGTCGGTCTTCATGATGCACGCGCCCTCGATGTTCACGACACCTACGGTTATGTCTGTCTCGTCGCACGTGATCACCGCGGTCGTGACGATGCGGGCCGCGTCGGGCTCGCTCAAGAGCCGTGTCTGGGACTCGACCGTGAACGTCGCCGCGAGCCTCGAGCCCTCACTCGCTCTC
>JAXDJQ010000087.1:0-7577 GCA_034667565.1 Actinomycetota bacterium | reverse complement strand
GATCTGAACCGGGCACCCATCCCTTGCCGCACCCTTCGGAGGTGGACGCGTACGCGTTGACACACAACGAGACATCAACGGGGGTTGCGATGCCGATCGCCCGCGTCGCACCGGAGGCTTTCACCCTGGTGGATGCCACCTCGGCCGCGGGAGGCATACCCGTCGAGGCGGCCGACTACGACGTCTATTACTTCGCGCCGCAGAAGGCGTTCGCATCGGATGGGGGGTTATGGCTCGCCCTGTGCTCGCCGGCGGCGATCGAACGGATCGGAAAGATCGCTGCAGGGGATCGTTACATCCCCCCGTCGCTGGATCTCGCAACGGCTCTGGAGAACTCTCGTAAGGATCAGACCTACAACACGCCCAGCCTGGTCACCCTCTTCCTGATGGCGGAGCAGATCGACTGGATGTTGGCTGGGGGAGGTCTGGAGTGGAGCTCGGGGCGGTCCTCCCGTTCCGCCGGATCCCTGTACGGGTGGGCGGACGCGAGCGAGGTGGCACAGCCCTTCGTCACCGACCCGTCCCAACGGAGCCCCGTCGTTGGCACGATCGATTTCGTTCCGGGGGTCGACGCGAAGCAGATCTCCGCAGCTCTGCGCGCTAATGGGATCGTCGATACGGAGCCCTATCGAAAGCTCGGTAGGAACCAACTCCGTGTCGCCATGTACCCGGCGATCGACCCCGAGGATGTCGTGTTGCTCACCCGCGCTATCGATCACGTGGTCGAACAGCTGACGTAGCCGGAGAGCGCGACGCCAGATTGAGATACACGACACCGACGATCGCGGCTTGTAATGGCGTGAAGATGATGTTGTTCACGATGTTGCCGAGGATCGCGAGCAGAACGCCCTGCTCTCCCGGGCCGCTTGGAGCAAAGAACGCACTAAGCAATCCACCAACGAATGCAACGATCACGAAGACAACGAGGTAAAGCCCGAAGGTCGGCCACCACGATCCCGAGACGAGGTCACGGGAGCGTTTCAGAGCTTTCCACCCGCGTTGGTCTTCAGCCATCAGTACCGGGACGGCCAGCGACCAGGTCACGAAGAAGTAGACAACGGCACCGAACAGCGCTATCCCTCCTATGGCGCCAAGACCGTTCTGGATCGCTCCCAGCGAACCGATCACGACGATCGCCAGAGTAGCTGCGCCAACGAATAGGAGACCAACCAGCAACGGTACCCATATCAGCGACAAGGTCTTCGCGAGGGCCGCTCTGACCGACGCTTGCCAGTCCGCCGGACGGCCAGCCAGGGACTCTTGCACGAGTCGGAAGCAAGCTCCTGTTGCGATCATGGAGACGACGAACATGAGTATCCCGGTTAACACGATGACCGTGATGAACTCGCGGATCTCGGCGGTGGAAAGACCGATGAATGGGTTCTCCCGACTGCTGGCATCGAAATTGAGCAACTCGGGAGGCAATGAGGACCTGATCAACAAGGTGGAGACGATCGTGGACGGGATCATGAAGATCGCGACGATCAGGAATAACGAGTTGGCTTTGGAGAAGTAGACGCGGAAGGCGGCCCCCAGAGATTCGAAGACCCCCAAGGGACGCAGGAAGGGAGAAGGGGGTGGCGTTGCCATCCCTGCAAGATACCTAACCCCGTGGAGCGTGGGATGTTGCGGGGCAGGCTCCGAATACGATGCGCTGATGAAAGTACTGGTCGCCGAAAGGCTCTCGGCTGCAGGAACTGAGCGATTGCGTGAACATCTCGAGGTCGACGAACGTCTGGGCCTAACTCCAGATGAGCTCGTCGCTGCGATCGGTGAATACGACGCCCTGGTGGTGCGGTCTGCAACGAAGGTCGATGCTCGGGTCTTGGAGCACGCGCACAACCTGAAGGTTGTTGGGCGTGCCGGTATCGGGTTGGACAACGTGGATGTCGATGCCGCTACGAAGCATGGGGTCCTCGTGGTCAACGCGCCTCAGTCGAACGTGCTGTCCGCGGCGGAGCACACGATGGCGCTCTTGCTGGCACAGGCTCGCAACATCCCGCAAGCGCATGCCGCCCTCACCTCCGGTGCCTGGGAGCGGGAGAAGTGGTCTGGGGTCGAGCTCCACGGAAAGACCCTAGGGATCATCGGGCTCGGCCGCGTAGGCACCCTCGTGGCCCAGCGCGCGAGTGCTTTCGGTATGCGTTTGCTCGCCTACGACCCTTATGTGGCTCCAAATCGCGCGGCGCAGATGGGAGTGAATCTGGTTGAGACCGTTGGTGAGGTCTGCGAACGGGCCGACTTCATCACGATCCACCTACCGAAGACTCCCGAGACGGTTGGGATCGTCGGCGACCGCGAGCTCCGTGCAGTGAAACCCGGCGTTCGGATCGTCAACACGGCTCGCGGCGGTCTCATCGATGAAGCTGCGCTCGCATCGGCCCTTGAAGACGGACGAGTAGCGGGGGCCGCGATCGATGTCTTCGAGGGGGAGCCGGTCACCGAGCATCCCCTGTTCCACTTCGAGAATGTGGTGGTCACGCATCATCTCGGGGCGTCGACCGCAGAGGCCCAGGACAAGGCCGGGATGACAATCGCGGAACAGGTGCTGCTAGCCCTGCGCGGTGAGTTCGTCCCCTTCGCGGTCAACGTTGACGTTGGCACCGACATCCCCGAGCCGGTTCGGCCCTACCTTCGCCTCGCCGAACGGCTAGGGCGTGTTGCGGTGGCCCTTGCTGGAGGCGGGATCTCAGCTCTGCGTTTCGAGTATCACGGTGGCATCGCGGAGCACGACACGCGCGCTCTCACGCTGTCCGGATTGAAGGGCGCGTTCTCGGCGGTTGTTCACGAGCCGGTGACGTTCGTCAACGCGCCTTTGCTAGCAAAGGAACGAGGGATCTCAACCGAGGAGTCGAAGTCACCGGACAGCCTCGACTACGTGAACCTCATCGAAGTGCGCGCGGAGGCCCAAGGGGAGACGGTTTCGGTGGCGGGGGTGCTCGTCGGCAAGAAAGACACCGAACGCTTGGTGCGCGTGTACGGATACGACCTGGACATGGCTTTCTCGCCCGTCATGGCATTCCTTCGCTATGAGGATCGACCGGGCATCGTAGGGATCGTCGGGAGTCTTCTGGGTGACGCCGGGATCAACATCGCGAACATGCAGGTTGCCCGCCAGAGCGAGGGTGGAGAGGCTCTGATGGGCCTTGCCGTTGACTCCGAGATCTCGCAAGAGGTGCTCGACACGATCAAAGCGAAAGCCAACCTGTCAGACACCCGTTTGATAGTGCTATCCGAATAGACTCGCCGCTGTTCGGGGACCGGATAACCGGGACTAGATAACTAGGAGGAGGGTCGATGCCGATCCAGCCGGTCGACAAGGTCTGGATGAACGGCCAGCTTGTGGATTGGGCCAACGCAACGGTCCACATCCTCACGCATGCATTGCACTACGGCTCGGGCGTATTCGAAGGCATCCGGTGTTACGAGACCCCCAAAGGTCCCGCAGTCTTCCGCTTGCGCGATCACCTCGACCGCATGGAGCGCTCCGCCAAGATCTTCATGATCGAGATCCCCTATTCGTGTGACGAGCTGACGGACGCGGTCCACACGCTGATCAAGGCCAACAACCTGCAGAGTTGCTATGTCCGTCCGATCGCCTATCGCGGGTTCGGCGGTGAGATGGGTGTCAACCCGGAGCTCAACCCCGTCGACGTTGCGATCGCGGTGTGGCATTGGGGCGCTTACCTCGGGGATGAGGCCTTGAAGAGTGGCATCCGCATGACGGTTTCATCGTGGCGCCGGCACGACCCCAACATCATCCCGCCGATGGCCAAAGTCACGGGGGCCTACATAAACGCTTCCGCGGCCAAACAAGAAGCCGTCCACAAAGGGTTCGACGAGGCCATCATGCTGAACCCGCAGGGCTTCGTCGCCGAGGCGACGGGGGAGAACCTGTTCATCGTCCAGAACGGCGAGATCTTTACGCCCCCCATGGCAGCTGGGTCCTTGCCGGGGATCACTCGGAACACGATCACCAAGATCGCGCAAGACCTCGATATCCCGATCCGCGAACAGATGATGACGCGCGCCGACCTCTATCTAGCGGAAGAGATGTTCTGTTGTGGAACCGCCGCCGAGGTGACGCCTGTGCGTGAGGTAGATGGCCGCGTTATCGGTCCCCCCGGACCGGTGACGCAAACGATCCAGCAGCGATACTTCGCCATCGTGAAAGGCGAGGACGAGAAGTACTTCGACTGGCTGGACTTCGTCAACTAGGTCTTCACAAACCTAGGCCTAAGCCGGAACCGCGCACACCTTCTTGGGTGGCGAGAGATAGACGTCGTGCAACTTCGATATGAAACTGTCCGGTGGCACACCCTTGCTTAGGAAGGCTGTGGCGCATGCCGCGATCGCGCGTTCGGCTACTCCAGGCCCTTCGAAGCCCGAAACGACCAGGATGCGTACGCCAGGCGCTGCTTGATGCAAGAGGGGAGTCGCGTTGATGCCGTCGAGACCGGGCATCGCGATGTCGAGCACGATCACGTCCGGTTTGAGCTCGCCGGCGCGGGCAACGGCCTCGTTTCCGTCCCCGGCTTCCCCAACGACTTCGAATCGACCATCCTTCTCCAGCATCAGTCGGAACAGCGCTCGTAGATCGGGAACGTCGTCGACGATCAGGACGCGGATACCCATGAGCCGATTGTTCCACGCCCCGCTGTGGTTGTGCCCTACGTATTTCGGACCTTTTTGGACGAAAGGACTGATGACTGGCTATGCACCGCCCACGGGCCTAATCTGTCGGGATGCACACCGTTTACGAGGTCCTCCGCTACTTGAGCCTCGCGGCTTTTGTCCTATTAGCGATCGTTACCTACAAGCAGTGGAGGCAGCGGTCCGATGAGGGCAGCAAGTGGGCCTTCCTGACGTTCGGCTCGCTGGGTTTGATCGCCATCATCGGGTTGTTCCTGCCCGAGGAGGGATCGGACTCCACCGCCTACCAGTGGTTCGTGAAGGCATTGATCGCCGTGTTGGCTTTCTTCCCCTACTTCCTGTTCCGGATCAGCTCGTCGTTCCGCAAGCGTCAGACGTGGCTTCGGCCGGTGGCGTTGGCTCTAACCGTCGCCTTGGCTGTGTTCACGATGTTCCTCGGGAAGTTGCCTCAGCCGGGCGAGCCTCGCTCAACGGTTCTTGAGGTCTGGTTGGCGGCTTTCATCGTGATCTGGGTGATCCTTTCAGCCGTCGTGGCCGTACGTTTCTGGAAAGCCGGCAGCGGGCAGCCTGCCGTAGCGCGCAAGCGCATGCGGATGCTTAGCATCGCTTCGGTTGTGCTGAGCATCGGGATCGTTATCTCGGGATTCTCCGGTGGCGAGCAGAACGATGTTCGTCAGTCGATAACCCAGAGCTTCTCTCTGTTGAGCGTCGTCTTCTTCTTCCTGGCGTTCGCTCCTCCTGCGTGGTTGCGTCAGTCGTGGCGACGTCCGCTGGAGCAGCAGATGCGCCGCGGAACCTTGGACCTGATGGCATCGGAGGACACGGAGTCGATCATGAACGTGCTTCTGCCGCAGGCGGTGGGGATCGTCGGTGGAGAGGGCATCGCCGTGCTCGACACGAACGGCAAGGTCATCGGGTCGAGTGGCATGGATCCGGCAGCGATCGCTCGTGCCAGTGAGGTGCACAAGCACGAGACCGACGAACAGAAAGACTCACTATCCGGACTCGTCCACTTCGAGTTCCAGTTCGGCGCTCTCGTGGTCCAGACGGGGCCCTACACCCCCTTCTTCGGCCAGGACGAGATAGATCTGCTCGGGGCCCTTGGCGCCCTCGCGAACCTCGCGATGTCGCGCGTTGCGGCAAGCGATCTCCGTATCCAGCTGGAGAAAGCGGATATCCGCAGGCAACAGGCGCTCGAGATCAACGACAACATCGTCCAGGGGTTGGCTGTAGCGAAGTATTCGTTCGATCTCGACCAGCATGACAAGGCCCGCGATGCGATCGAAGGGACGCTCGTTGCGGCCCGATCGATCATCAGTGAATTGCTCGAAGATATGGGCGGCGAGACCGACTTCGGACCTGGTGCTCTGACGCGTGACAGGGCAGCAACCGGGTTCATGGATTCCGAGCTCACGAAGCAACGACACGGGAGCGAAGAGACTCCTCAGGCTTAGTGTGAGCGGTATGACCGCCGTTCGCACCCGCATCGCCCCCGCTCCTAGTGGATCCATACACGTTGGCAACGCGCGGACCGCCCTGTACAACTGGCTCTACGCTCGGAAGCACGGCGGCACCTTCATCCTCCGGATCGAGGACACCGACGCGAAGCGCGCCACCGACGAGGCTTATCAAGCCGTCATCGAGGATCTGAGATGGCTCGGACTCGATTGGGATGAGGGCCCCGAGGTTGGCGGAGACTTCGGCCCGTATCGCCAGAGCGAACGGATGGAACGCTACGAGGCTGCGGCCCAGCGATTGATCGCGAGCGAGGACGCGTATCGCTGCTACTGCACGCCTGACGAGTTGGCTGAACGTCGCAAGGCGGCGATGGCCGAACACAAGACGCCTGGTTACGACGGTCGATGTCGCCATCTCTCCGCCGAGGAGATCGCGGCCTTCGAAGCCGAGGGACGAGAGTTCGCGGTTCGCTTCGCCGTCCCGCCCGATCGAACGATCACTTTCACCGATGCAGTCAGGGGGGACATCTCCACCGATACGAAGCAGATCCCCGACTTCGTCATCCAAAGGTCCGATGGCTCGCCCACATACATGCTTGCCGCTGCAGTAGATGACGCGCTTATGAACCTCACTCACATCATCCGAGGAGAGGACCTGATCGCGGCAACGCCGCGGCAACTGCTCCTCCGGGAGGCGATGGCCGTTGCCGATCGGCCTGTTTTCGCCCATCTGCCTTTGCTGGTCGATGAGAAGGGCAAACCCCTATCGAAGCGGTGGGGTGACGTTGCTGTTAGCGCCTACCGAGAGCAGGGATACCTGCCCGAGGCGATGGTCAATTACCTCGCGCTCCTGGGGTGGAGCTACGACGACAAGACGAACATCTTCTCGAAGGAGGAACTGGTCGACCGGTTCTCGCTCGAGCGGGTAGCCACCAACCCGGCCCGTTTCGACATCGCCAAACTCGAATGGCTGAACCTGCACTACATAAAGCTGCTCAGCCCCTCTGAACTCGCAGAACGCCTCGTTCCCTTCTGCGTCACCGCGGGGTTGGACGCCGACAACGATGAGGGCCGGGCACATCTCCAGGCAGTGGCGCCCCTCATCTCGGAACGATTGAAGCGTCTGGGTGAGGCCCCTCCGATGGTGGCTTTCCTGTTCGGCCCCCGCGACCCGGACGAGAAGGCCGCCAAGGTGCTCGAAGGGCAGGCCGAGTACCTGGATGCGGCACGGACGAAGCTCGAACAGGTCGAGAAGTGGACGAGTGCCGAGATCGAGCAGACGCTGCGTGCTCTCGCCGAAGCCAGAGAGCTGAAGCCGAAGCAGGCTTTCCAACCGATCCGGGCGGCGGTGACAGGAACGCTGGTTTCCCCACCGTTGTTCGAGTCGCTGGAGGTGCTCGGACGCGAGGAGACGCTGGCTCGTTTATCCTCGGCAGCCGCCTGATGGGGCGTGGGGTAACCTGGCAG
>JAXDJQ010000086.1:0-6918 GCA_034667565.1 Actinomycetota bacterium | reverse complement strand
GCGAGCCATGCCCCCATAGGTGTCGATGATGATCTTGCGACCCGTGAGCCCGGTGTCTGCGCGTGGACCACCGATCTCGAACACCCCCGTGGGATTGACGAGGATCCGGAGATCGGCAGCATCCAGGTTCCCGGGGATCAAGGGGTCGATCACATGCTGGATCAGATCCGGCTTCAGGAGGGTCTCGATGTCGACGTTCGGTTGGTGCTGGGCCGAGACCACGATGGTGTCCAAGGTCTTGGGAACACCGTTCTCGTAGCCGATGGTGACCTGCACCTTCCCGTCGGGGCGAAGGTATGGGAGCACCCCAGCTTTGCGAACCTCGGACAGGCGCTGAGCGAGGCGGTGGCTCAGCCAGATCGGCATCGGCATCAGGTCGTCGTTCTCTTTGCAGGCGTAGCCGAACATCATCCCTTGGTCGCCGGCGCCCTGACTGTCGAGGTCGGACGACGCAGCCTCTCCGGCGCGCTCCTCGAAGGATTGAGAAACCCCCTGATCGATGTCGGGGGATTGTTCCTGGATCGCGACGGCGACCCCACACGTCTGACCATCGAATCCGATCTTGGAGCTCGTGTAGCCGATGTCGGTGATGGTCCTGCGCACCACCGCGGGAACGTCCACGTAGGTCGAGGTTGAGATCTCTCCTGCCACAACGACCAGCCCTGTCGTGATCAACGTCTCGCACGCAACGCGGCCAACCGGGTCGTCGGACAGGATCTCGTCGAGGATCGCGTCGGAGATCTGATCCGCCATCTTGTCGGGATGGCCCTCGGTGACGGACTCGGACGTGAACAATCGCATGGGGTTCTCGGATGCAGTCATGACGGGGACTCTAACTGGATGTCGAGTGGAGCAGAGCGACGATCTTGTCGACCAGGGCCCTAGCCAGCGCCCTCTTGGTCACCAAGCCGACATCGGTGATCCCGTCTGCCGCTGCGATAACCGCTCTGTTCGTGTGCACCTCGAAACCGGAATCGGCGCTTCCCACGTCGTTGGCCACGATGACATCGGCATTCTTAGAGGCTCGCTTCGATTCGGCCAGTTTCGCGAGTTCGCCAGGATCGGGTTGTGTCTCGGCCGCGAATCCGATGACCACCCCACCGGGCTTCAAGATGGATCGAGACGCCCCCAGCTCGGACAGGATGTCGGGAGCAGGCTCCAACTCGATGTCGGGAGGCCCGTCCGCCTTCTTCAACTTGTGATCGGCGTGAGTGATCGGCCGGAAGTCCGCTACCGCCGCGGCCTTGACGATCGCGTCCATCGCGCCCGCTCGGTCCATGACCGCATCGCGCATCTCTTGGGCGGTCTTGACCTTGATGATCTCTTGCACCCCCGGCGTGCGCAGGGTCGTCGGTCCACTGATCAAGGTCACCTTGGCGCCTCGGCGCGCGGCCTCTTCGGCGATCAGGTAACCCATCAGACCCGACGAGCGATTGCTGATGTAGCGCACCGGGTCGATCGGCTCTTGGGTTCCGCCGGCCGTCACCATGACCAGCCTGCCCTCCAACTCCCGTGCATGGCTCAGTACCTCGAGGACTCTCGCCACGATCTCCGATGGTTCCACCATGCGCCCCATCCCCGAATCACCCGACGATAGAGGGCCTTCGACCGGACCAACCGTCACCACTCCACGCTCGATCAGGGTCGCAACGTTGTGTTGGGTCGCGGCGTTCTCCCACATCTCGGTGTGCATGGCAGGAACGACCACGACGGGACAATGGGATGTGAGAGCCGTCGCGGTGAAGAGATCATCTGCAAACCCGTGCGCCATCTTGGCGAGCGAATTGGCGGTTGCCGGTGCCACGAGGAGAAGATCGGCCCCCCGAGCGAGCTCGACGTGGGGCACATCGGGACCGGACACGAACAGGTCGGTACCGACCGGGTTGCCGGTAAGGGCGGTGAACGTTTGAGCTTCGACGAAGCGTTGGGCGGACCGCGTCATGACGACACGGACGTCGGCGCCGAGCTCCGTAAGAGCGCGAGCCACCTCGATGACCTTGTAGGCAGCGATACCGCCCGTGACGCAAAGGACAATCTTCTTCCCGGCGGCAGGGGAAGTCATGGTTCGCGGTTGTTACTTGATGCCGTCGGCGGTGCGCTCGTAGCCCACGAGCTCTTTGCTGATCTCCTCCAGCGCGATCGAGAGAGCTTTCGGTGCGCGGTCGGGACTCAAGGGCACCTGGGGCGGTGTGTGCTCTGCGACCCCTTCACCGAGCTGACTGAAGTACGCGTTGATCTGCCGGCTCCGCTTGGCCGCGAGGGAGACCAGGGTGAACTTCGAATCGACGCTCTCGAGCAACTTCTCGATCTTGGGCTCGATCATGGGAGGTCCTTTCTAGGGTGTGTAAGGAAAAACGCCGTCACCGACGGGTTTGTTCCATTATACGGACAAGCTCATCGGCGGCCCGATCGGCGTCCTCGTTGACCACGATGTGGTCGTAGCTCGATTTGTTCTTCACTTCATCGTAGGCGGCACGCAGGCGTTTGGACATCGTCTCGCGATCCTCGGTCCCCCGGCCCCGAAGCCTTAGGAACAGGTCGTCTAGTGAAGGCGGTTCGATGAATACCAGGATCGCGTCGGGCCGTGCGCGCTTCACCGCCATCGCCCCCTGGATGTCCAATTCGCAGATCACGTCGCGGCCGCGCGCTAGCGCACGTTCCACGGGAGTCCGGGGGGTCCCGTAATGATTGCCGTACACCTCCGCGGATTCGAGGAACTCTCCTCGATCTCGCATCGCGACGAACTCCGTCACGGGGATGAACGTGTAATCGACGCCGTTCCGTTCGCCTGGTCGAGCCGGGCGCGTCGTTGCGGAGACCGATAGATGAACGTCGGGACGCTGCGCGAGGACACGCTTGACGACTGTTCCCTTACCGGCCCCCGACGGCCCCGAGATGACGAACAGTGAAGCAGCGGGTCCCGCTACCTCCGGTCTGTAGCTAGCGATGGGCGAACTCGGTGAGGAGGTTCTCTTTCTGTTTCGCACCCAGGCCACGCATGCGCCGCGATTCAGAGATGTCGAGACGTTCCATGATCTTGCGAGCGCGCACCCGACCGACGCCGGGCAGAGACTCGAGGACCGCGGACACCTTCATCTTCCCGACGACCTCATCTCCGGTACGTTGGATGAGCTCGCCCAGCGTCGTGTGTCCGTTCTTCAGCTGCTCTTTCAGCTCGGCTCGCTTACGTCGTGCGATGCCTGCCTTCTCGAGCGCCTGACGACGTTGTTCCTCAGTCAGTGGAGGGGGCAGGGGCATGGCTCGGATACTAGCAATCACCCTTTCAGACTGCGCGACCCGGGCTCCTCGAGCGGAGCTCCTTCCGCGCAGAGGGGGCATTCCTCCGGGGTCCAGGAAGTCGTTTCCAGCTTCAGGAGGGATTGGACCGGCACCCCGAACGACTGCGGCTTCGTCGGGTCCCCCCTATCGATGAGGACTCCCACGCCTATGGGCTCGGCCCCCGCCTTGCGCACGAGGTCAACGACCTCGTAGGCAGAGCCGCCCGTCGTGATCACGTCCTCCACAACAAGGGTGCGCTCGCGCGAACCGAGCTCGAACCCGCGACGGAAGACCATGTCGTCGCCCTCACGTTCGGCGAAGACGAAACGGGCGTCCGCGGCAAGAGCCGTCGCGAACCCAAGCACCACTGCGCCGACGGCGGGGCTGGCGACAACATCGAAGTGTCGCCCGAAAGCTTCCGCAAGCGACTCGCCGAAACGTTGGGCGAGCCGCGGGTGCTCGAGCACCCTGAACTTCTGGAAGAACAGGTCAGAGTGACGCCCCGATGTGAGTTTGAAATGGCCATGCAGGATGGCGCCCTTCTTCTCCAGGATCTGCTGTATCTCGGCCGGGTTCAATGGAGTTCCTCCTGCAACGCTCTCGCCGCCTGTGCCGGATCATCGGCAGCGGTGATCGGACGGCCGACAACGATCATGTCTGCTCCGGCATCCACGGCCTCGCGCGCCGACAGCGTCCGGCGCTGATCGTCCCGTGCCGCCCCCTGGGAGCGGATGCCGGGCACTACGAGCAAGGGACCTCCCGCCTCCCTCGTGCCGAACGTTTCGCGGAGAACGGATATCTCGAGGGGCGAGCACACCAAGCCCGGAGCACCCGCACCAAGAGCCTCTTCGGCGAGCCTCAGAACGATGCTTTGAGCATTGCCGGAGAACCCGACCCGCTGAAGCACGGCCGAGTCCAAGCTGGTCAGGACCGTCACCGCCAGGATCGTGACCGAACCCGATGCCTCAACCGCGGCGCGGATCATGTCCGAACCTCCCGATGCGTGAACCGTCGTATAGCTAGCCCCGCCCGAGGCGATCGCCTGTACCGCTCCCGACACCTGTGCTGGGATGTCGTGCAACTTCAGGTCGACGAACACCGGCCGGCGCGCGCCAAGTTCGGCAACGAGTGCAGGACCCGCACCCGCGAACGCGGTGAGACCGATCTTGTAGACGCCAACATGCTCGTCCACCGCGATGGCCATGTCGCGTATCTGTTGCTCATCGGGAAGGTCGAGCGCGACGCACACGGGATTGTCGAGACTTACGGGGCCGCGTGTCACCCTTCTAGCTTCACCGCGCCCACCAGCTCCGACAGGTCCGAGACCCCGTGCCGGTCCATGTATCCCTTGATCCCCTCGATCACGTCCATGGACGTGCGCGGGTTCACGAAATTGGCCGTCCCTACCGCCACAGCAGTTGCACCGGCCAGGATCAGCTCTAATGCATCCCCCGCGGTAGCGACCCCTCCCTGACCGATGATCAGGACATGGGGGAAGGCAGTGTGGACCTCATGGATGGCGCGCACCGCGATAGGACGGATCGCCGGTCCCGAGAGGCCCCCGGTGGTTCCCGCTAACTTCGGCCGGCGCGACTCGATGTCTATCGCCATACCGAACACGGTGTTAACGAGCGACAACCCATCGGCGCCCGCGCCCAGCGCAGCTTCGGCTATGGCCGAGATCGACGTAACGTTCGGAGACAACTTGGGGAACACCGGGATGCGCTTGAGCGCGGCCTTCACTTCCCCGACCACCGCTGCAGTCGCCTTGGTCGAGTGCGAGAACATGTTGTTGCGATCTTCGAGGTTAGGACATGAGATATTCAGCTCGACCGCACTTATCCCTCGACCACCGGTCCGCAATTTGTCTGCCACGCGGACGAACTCATCGACGGTGTTACCTGCGATCGATGCGAAGACCGTCGCTTTGTGTTTGATGAGCCACGGCAGGTCTTCCGCGATGAAGTTATCGACGCCCTTGTTCTGGATCCCGATCGCGTTGAGCATCCCCGAGGGGGTCTCGGCCATGCGTGGCGGCGGCTTGCCTTTCCACGGAACGACCGTCATCGACTTGACGATGATCCCGCCGAGTCGCGACACGTCGACGAGAGGGGATGCCTCGCGACCCGAGCCGAACGTGCCGGAGGCAACGAGGACCGGGTTCTTGAGCTCGACCGGTCCCAGCTTGACGGGGATCTCGATAGGAGGCATCAGTTGCCCGGCGGTGGGAACTCGTCGTCAGGATCCGGTCCGGCTCCCCGAGCCGAGGGGACGCCGGCCGGGGTCAGCTCTGAGTCTTCGGTCACTTCCGTTTCACTCGAACCGTTCCAGACGACGGACCCACCGTTGAATACGGGACCCTCGGTGCACGAGCGGGCGTAGACGATCTCTTCCTCACCCGATCGGTCCTTACCTTTCCTCTTGGCTCGCAGAGGCATCACGCAAGTCATGCACACCCCATAGCCACAGCCCATCAGCTCTTCCACCGCCACCTGTACTGGGATCTTGCGTTCCACCCCGATCTTGGAGACCGCGGCGAGCATCGGATGAGGGCCGCAGGTGTAGATGACCTCGGTTTGGCAACGTTCGATCGTCGCCTCCATGACGTCGGTCACACGTCCCGTCTCCCCCGCGCTTCCGTCCTCCGTTGTCGTCACCGAGACCGACGCCAGACGTCGTACCTCGATCGGGTTCAGGAGGTAGCCAACGCTTCGGGCACCCAGGATCACATCGACGCGGTGACCGTCATTGCGCAGCTCGTCGGCCAGGAAGAACAGCGGCGTTGCACCGATGCCGCCACCGATGAGGAGACAATGAGCGCGTCTCCCCGGCATCTGGAACCCCCGGCCGAGGGGGCCTAGCAGATCGACAGAGGCATGACCTCGAAGCTCCGAGAGGTACTGGCTACCAGGTCCGCGGATGTCGAAGACGATCTCGATCGTCGACGCCCACCCTCCGCGCTTGTGCACCCGGTAGACGGAGAACGGCCGGCGGATGATGCTTGACCGGTTCTCACCACACCTGACGTTCACGAACTGCCCGGGACGGATCGTCTTGCCGATGTCGGGCGCGACGATCGTCAGGGAGTGGAAATACTCCCCGTACTTCTTATGAGAGAGAACCTCACCGCTGGCGAGGATCACGGAGCTTCTTCCAGGTAGCTCTGCAGGGATCGCACGTTCACCTCACCGCGGATCAATGCTTCGATCCCCTGCACCGCTGCTGCCATAGCCGCCATCGTCGTCACGCACGGTACGCCTGCCTCAACGGCTGCGGTTCGGATGAAATACCCATCAGAGCGCGCTCCCCTGCCGAACGGGGTATTGAAGACGAGCTCTATCTCGCCATCGCCGATGCGTTCGACGACGTTCTTCATCCCGTCTTGGGGTTTCGAGACCTTCGGAACGAGCTCGCACTCGACCCCGGCCATGCGAAGCACCTTGGCGGTACCCCCGGTAGCGGCCAGGTGGAAGCCTAGATCGGAGAGTCGCTTCGCAGGAAAGATGACGGACCGCTTGTCGCGGTTCGCTACCGAGATGAACACCGTCCCTTTGAGAGGAAGCTTGACCCCGGCCGCTGCTTCCGCTTTGGCGAACGCCGCGCCGAAGTTCGAGTCGATGCCCATGACCTCACCGGTCG
>JAXDJQ010000085.1:0-13612 GCA_034667565.1 Actinomycetota bacterium | reverse complement strand
GTCTGCGACCCGCTACTACCAGGTACTGAATGAGCTGCTCGAGAATCCTGAAGCTCTAGCTCACGACCCGATCCTCGTCAAGAGGTTGAAGCGACTCCGGACCTACCGTCAGCGCCAGCGTGTCGCGCGCTTGCTCGGCACGGAGTATTCGCCCGGCGGAAAGTAGGCCCACGTGGGGAAACACTCTTCCCCGGAACAAGGACCGTTCTACCGATCTTTCGTCGCGTGGCTCTTCCCGTGGATCCTGATCGGCATCTTCGTTCTTGTCGCGGTTTGGGTCGCGGTCGATGTTGTAGGTAAGGACGACGCCACCATCCCTGTTGCGAAGTCGTCCAGGTCAGCACCCGAGGAGCAGTCATCGAGCGAACCGGTCGTTTCAGAGACACCGATGCCGGTCGTGTCTGCAACGCCGGAACCTGAAGGATCGAACGACCCCGGTGATGGTGGTTCCTCGAAACCGTTGATCACGAGAGACATCACCATCCAGGTCCTCAACGGAACCGCAGCAACCGAGGTCGATGACCGCATGGCCGATCGTCTCAGCTCCCTCGGATTCGAGGTCGTGGCGGTGCAGGGATCGTCGAAGCAGTACCCCCAGACCACTGTCTATTACTCGTTCCCGGATGCCCGTGAGGCCGCGGAGCGCCTAGCGGCGAAGTTCGGGTGGTTGGTCGATGCGAAACCATCCAACCTCTCCTCTACCGTCGACATCCACGTGGTTGTGGGCTCGGACGAGGTCTAACCGACCCTCGTAACCCTCAGCTCTAGGTCCAGTCGCAAGGTGCCCGCGATCGGCGCTGCTCCCTCCCCCGGGAGGACCCGCACATCGAATCGTCCTGTCGTTGTGGAGGAGGCCTCATCGAGACTTCCACCGTCGATGTCGAACGACGCCCGGCCGCGGGTCGACGCCTCGCCGGTCAATTGAGCATCTCCTTGCGGCAATGAGGTGATCCATTCGAGTGGGCTTCTTCCGGTGAAGCGGATCAATGCGAGATCGGACCCCCCGTCTGCTCTGAAGCCCGACAAGGTCGCGGTCCTTTCGATCTGCTGCAGCGCGGATCCCAGGAGAACCTCGCGCTCGTCCGACCATTCGTCTTGCAACCTGACCTTGCCCTCCGGCAAAGGGGGCCGGTAAGTGCCGATGAATGCAAGCTCATCGTGGTCGAGCACGCTTGCTCGGATCCCGTCGAGTTGCAGAACTTCCAGGACCTCCCCGTTAGGCCCTAGACGGAGGGAGAACGTTCGCTGCTCGAGCCCGGGAGACGGGAGCCCACTCTCCTTGGCCTCTTCGGTATCGGGAATCATCTTCACGACGACGACGGCGCCGTCTTCGTCGACGCTCTGCACGGTTTCGTTGACCTCGAAGCTCACGTCGTAGGAGCCATGCCCCCGCCCAGCAACATCCCACGAGGCTTCCGCGTGCGCAGTCATCCGATACATCTGGGTGGCTCCCTCTTCGAAGCGGTAGCTCAGCTCGACGGTGTCGGGAAGGCAGGCGACCAGAAAGAGCATGGGAAGGAAGAGCAATGCTTTGCGGAACACGCGATGAGTGTAGGAGAAGTGTTGGTCCGGCTACGCTCGTCAGCCATGGTGGATCGACTCGAGGCATTCCGCTCATCCCCCTCGACCGCAGGGGTGTTCGCCGACTTCGATGGAACACTGTCTGAGATCGCCCACCTGCCTCACGATGCCCGTCCTCTAGAGGGGGCCGTCGATCTTCTGAACGCGCTCGGCCAGCGATTCGCCTTGATGGCGATCGTTTCTGGTCGATCGGCAGTGCAACTGGTCGACTGGCTTGGGCCGTCGGTCGAGATATGGGGCACACACGGTGCCGAGTTTGCTCACGGAGGATCGATCAGTCTCACCGAGCAAGCGAAGCGTTACGAGGAGCTGATGATGAAGGTGCGCGAGGAGGCTGAAGAGCTCCTCGACGCCCTGGATCTCGACGGCGTCCTCATCGAGGACAAACGAGTCATGCTGGGTCTTCACTTCCGCGCGGCCAAAGATGTCGAGCACGCGCGCGCAGAACTGGATCAGATCGCGCAGACACTGGCCGATCGACACGGTCTCCTCCGGGCGGGAGGCCGCTTGGCGTTCGAACTACGGCCCCCCGAGGAGTTCTCGAAGGCAGCAGTCGTGTTGCAAAGAGCGCGCGAGCTCGATCTCAAAGCGGCGTTGTTCATCGGTGACGATCGAGTGGACCTGGCCGGCTTCGATGCCCTTGACGTATTAGCCGATGAAGGCGTCGTCACGTTGCGCGTGGCGGTGGATTCAGACGAAGTACCACCCGAGCTGATCGAACGTGCCGACATGGTGGTCGGCAACCCGCGGGCGGCTGTGGACTTTCTGCAGAGCCTGCTAACCGACTGAAGCGGGCTCCGAGAGGGGCCGTTCCCCGCGGCCGATCGCGGCGAGATCGTCGATCTGAGCTTCGATCCAGTCGCTCGGTTTCGAGGACCGAGCGATCTCAGCCAGGTCACGGGCGCGGCGACCTCTCTCTTTCTCCGACAGGTTGATCGCGGTCCATAGAGCCTCAGCTGTCTCGCTCACATCGAGCGGATCCTCGATGCTCACGGCCGAGCTCCCGAGCTCCGCGAACGACCCCGCTCCACGCGAGAGAACGAGCACGCCCTGTCGCTCGTTGACAGCGGGGCCTTCCTTGGCTACCAGATTCATGCCATCCATCAGGGGGTTGACCAAGAGGACGTCGTACTCCCGGTACGCCCCTAGCGTCCGGTCGAAGTCGTCGCTCATGTAGAGCTCGATGACTCCTGGATGGTCGGCAGTTACACGGTCGGCCGCCGCTCGGATCCGCTCTGTGTAGTCGCGGTACTCCTTGAGGCCCTGACGCGATGGATACACACACGCCGCGAAGCACACGCTCGATGCGAGCTCTGGGTGCCGGTCCAAGAGCAATGCGAAAGCTTCGAAGCCGCGGACGATGTTCTTAGATGGTTCCGCGCGATCCCCTCGGACGATGAGTCTCCGTTCACCGGCCCAGTTCCTGAACCGTCGAGCCCAGTCCGCAACGGTCGGGCTCTGCGACCTCTGGTCGAGATCTTTCGCGTCGATCGGGATCGGGTAGGCGCGCACCCAGGTGCGTCGGCCCTCGTGATCAACCGCGCCGAGCTCACGGTGCACGATCGCCCCCGCGTCTTCGCACACTCCGAAGAATCCCTCCACCCACGGACCGACGTGGAATCCGAGCAGATCCGCTCCGAGCAGCCCCTCGACCACTCCGCGACGTATCTCTGGCGGAAGTTGGGCCATGCCCTCTCGACCACAGAACGACGAGTGCGTGAAGTGTGCGATCAATGCATCGGGCACGTCGTGGCGGAGATGACCCGGTGCTGTGGTGAGGTGATAGTCCTGGAACAACACGAGTGCTCCGGGGCTCAAGTGCGCGCGGATCTCGTGCGCGAACTCCTTGTTGACCGGTTCGTACGATTGCTCCCATGCATCGGGGCTGAGATCTGCCGCCCCCACCGCCACCTCATCCCATAGGCAATGGTTCGCGTACCAGAGCATCCGGTTGGAGACCTCGTTGTAATAGCCGTCGTAGACATCCGGGGCGAAAGTCAGGTAGCGGAAGCCGTAACCCAGCTCCTCTGCCGCCTCGGCTGCTGCGCCGCTTTCCACGGCCTCGCGGTCCGCGTCCGAGATCGCGGCTGCCACCCAGAACGCCCGATCGCCGAGTCGCCGCGCAACGGCGTCAAGTGCCGGCGAGGCGCCCCCGGCCGCCCCTTTTGTTTCGAAGCCGGTCTCGGTCTTGACGAATGAGATGGGGCCCCGGTTCGAGGCGAGGACAACGCTAAGGTCTTCTTGCATCTAGGTCATCTTAGGAGTGAGAGCGCGATGCGCATCCTCGTGGCACCGGACAAGTTCAAAGGGAGTCTCACGGCAGAACGAGCCGCGAATGCTTTGGCGCGCGGCGCAAGGCGCATACATCCCGACGCATCCTTCGTGATCAGACCGATCGCCGACGGGGGAGAAGGAACCGTTGACGCGTTCGCACTGGCGAGCGGTGGTCGGATCCGCGACGTTGCGGTCCAGGGCCCCTTGGGAGGAGAGGTAAGGGCACCCATCGCGGTACTGGAATCTGGCTCTGCCGTGGTGGAGATGGCTTCCGCGTCCGGCCTTCCGCTGATCGAACCTTCGAGCGAGTCGGCACTGCTTGCTCACTCCAGGGGAACCGGAGAGCTCATAAGGGCGGCCTCCCAGATCGAGAACGTGAGCGAGGTGATCGTGGGCATCGGCGGCAGTGCGAGCACCGACGGGGGGACGGGCGCGGCGCGCGCCCTCGGGTGGCGCTTCCTCGATGCTTCCGGCGAGGAGCTCAGCCTTGGCGGCGGCGATCTCCACCGTCTCGCCAGGATCGAAAGACCAGCAGTTTCTCCGCCGAACGTCAGCATCGTGGCGGCGTGTGACGTGAACAATCCGCTCATCGGAGGACGCGGCGCCGCGCGATCATTCGCGCGTCAGAAAGGGGCAGACGACGAGGGTATCGCGCGCTTGGAGCTTGGTCTGGAGACACTCGTGCAGGTCGTCAGGCGCGATCTCGGGATAGATGTGACGTCGATCCCTTCAGGAGGAGCGGGTGGAGGGATGGGCGCAGGAGCGGTCGCGTTCTTCGGGGCGACACTCGAACTTGGATTCGATCTGCTTGCCCGCGCGAGCCACCTTGCCGACGAGGTCAAGGCGGCCGACCTGGTTATCACGGGGGAGGGTCGGATCGACGAGACGAGTCTGCAGGGCAAGGCTCCTATAGCTATCGCTCGACTGGCGCAGCGGCACGGGACCCAGTGCTTCGCAGTCGCGGGGGACCTTCAACTGGCGAACAGCGAACTACGCAAGAACGGTGTCACGTCCGTCGTCGGCTTGTTGCAATCGGGTGGGGGTGAGCTCGCGGAACGGGATCCGGAAGCTGCACTGGAAAGAGCCATCTCTGGGTTGTTAGAGAAGCGGTTGGAGAAGAAACAAGGGCGGCGGTTACTCCGCTAACCAGTTTCAATCGTCCATACTGCTCACGTGGCTACGCCGGTCCCACCACGACTTCCGCCAGGCGAACGTCTACGACGCGCCGGCGTCGGCGCATGGTCGGTTATCGGGCTGCTGATCCTGTTCGCGATCTCGGTGTGGCTTCTCTACAAGGTGAGGGTGATCTTCCCGCCACTCGTGTTGGCGTTGATGATCATCTATCTGCTCAATCCGATCGTGAATCGTTTGGAAGATCGCCGCGTTCCCCGAGCGCTAAGCGCGATCCTGACTTACATCGTGGTCCTTGGGACGATCACTCTGCTCGTCCTAGCGATAGCGCCCCTGGTTTCAGATCAGGTGTCGTCCTTCTCAGATGACTGGCCTAAGTTCCGAGAGAAAGCAGTTCGAAGCATCCAGACCACGACTGAATCGATCGAAGACCGATTTGGAACCAGGATCAACACCTCCCAGATCCAGTGCCTTCTCGGGGCTGATGACATCGAATCTGCCGATCAACCAACTCACGCAGAGTGTGACGAAGCCACGAAGCAATTCCGCGAGCGGATAGGAGCTCAGGCCTCAAGGATCACAGAGTTCGGTGGAACGATCTTGGAGATCCTGCTGATCTTCATACTCGCTCCACTCCTGGCCCTCTATCTGTTGATCGACTTACCGAAGCTACAGAAGGACGTCCTAGGTCTTGTGCCTGAAGCGAACCGGGAAGAGTTCGCCCATGTTGGCTCGCGTATCGGGCGTGCGGTAGGTGGGTTCTTTCGCGGGCAATTGATGGTGGCCTTCATCGTGTTCATCCTCTCCAGCATCGGGTTCCGCATCGCGGGACTTCCGTTCTGGCTGGTGATCGGTGCCGTCGCCGGTTTCACGAATCTCATCCCCCTTGTCGGTCCGTTTATCGGAGGCGGGCTCGGCTTCCTGGTTGGGACGATGAGCGATGGCGTCAGTCTCGGACTCAAGGCTGCCCTTGCTGCGCTCATCGTTCAGCAGATCGACAACCACATCATCAGTCCGAACGTGATGAAGCGCACCGTGCAACTGCATCCGGTCACCGTGATGCTCGGCCTGCTCGCGGGAGGAACCCTGGGGGGTTTCTGGGGCATCTTGCTAGCCGTCCCTGCGATCGCGGTCACCAAGATAGTCCTGGGACACCTGTGGACGACGCGCGTTCTTGGCCATGAGCCAGTCCCCTCCACGAGCCAGGAGGAGGTTCCCGACGATCCCGAGGTGGACGAGATCCTCGAAGACGAGAAAGAGATGGAAGAACGGATCGAGGAGTCCTAGCTCCCGATCACTGTCGCCATCGGTGGCCGCAACGGGGGTCTGCTAACGAACTCTTCGATCTTCCTCGAGCCGCTTGAATCGGAAAATTGGATAAGCGTGTCCGGTAGATGCTCCGCAAGTTTCAGTCGCCCCGTTTGATCCAACCGGTCGAGGAGCGTCCGCACTATCTCGAACGACATCCGCCCGAGAGACGGGATGTCTCTGTTGCGGTGAACCCTGCTTCCGAGATCCACTTGGGCGAGACGGTCCAGGCCGAACTTCTCGACCAACTCGATCAACATGAGCAGGTCGACGTCGTAACCGGTCCCGAAGGGAATCGCGCTAAGTGCATCGTGTCGCCCCGCGAACTCGCCGGATAGCGGTTGGATGAAACCAACCAGGTTCGGACATAGCAGGTTGATCAATGGCCTGACTGCGATCTCGGTGACGCGAGCTCCGCCCATCGGGAGAACCTCGTCGCCGCTATCGATGGGACGGTCATAGAACGCCTTCGTGAACACCAGGTCATCATGAGCAAGGAGCGGCTCGACGAGCGCCGTAACGAAATGCGACCCGAAGTTCCGTGTGTCTGAATCGAGCCAGACGACGATGTCGGTCGTCATCACCGCGAGGCTCTTCCACAGAGACTCTCCCTTGCCGGGTGCTTCCAGCGTTCCTGCTTGTGAGAGGACCTCACTCGATACGAGCACGGTCGCTCCGGCCTCTGCGGCAAGCGCGCCGGTCTCGTCGGTGGACCCGGAATCCATAACGACGAGCTCGTCCACGAATCCCGGGGCAACGAGGGCCGACCCGATGGCCCGGCAGATGTCTCCGATAGTGCCTGCTTCGTTCAAAGCGGGAAGGCAAACACCCACAGTGAGCTCGCCATCCGTCTTCAGCTGCATGAGGTCATCGAGGCTGCGTTCGCACCCGTAGAACGTTCGACGGTCTAGCCAAGCCTGGACCGATGGGTTCGGGAAGCCATCCATGGGCCTGAGAGTAGGGCCCCGTAAGCCTGTTACGTCACTCTGTGCTATCCAATTGCGGTGAAACATGTGCTTGGGTTGGTGTGCAAGGAGTGTGGTCGGGACTACCCGGTCTCTCCTCAGCACGCCTGTGATTTCTGCTTCGGCCCCCTCGAGGTGTCCTATGACTATGAAGCGATCGGAACCGAGGTGAGCCGGGCGTCGATCGCCGGGGGTCCGCACACTCTGTGGCGCTACGCATCGTTGTTGCCGGCGCCCGACGAGCGGGTGGACCTCGGTGCGGGATGGACCCGCTTGCGCCCCGCTCCTCGATTGGCGGCAGAGCTCGGCATCAAGAAGCTGTGGCTCAAAGATGATGGTGCGAACCCGACCCACTCCTTCAAGGATCGCGTCGTTTCCGTAGCCCTGTCCGTCGCACGATCGTTCGGGTTCGAGACCGCCGCCTGCGCGTCGACAGGGAACCTGGCCAACGCCGTCGCAGCCCATGCGTCGGCATCGGGGATGCGCAGCGTGGTGTTCATCCCCGCGGGTCTAGAACGCGGCAAGGTGTTGGCAACGACCGTTTATGGCGGCACGGTCATCGAGATCGAAGGTTCCTACGACGACGTGAATCGATTGTGCGCGGAACTCTCGAGTTCGACGAACTGGGCGTTCGTCAATGTGAACGTGAGGACCTACTACGCGGAAGGGTCCAAGACACTTGCCTTCGAGATCGCAGAACAACTCGGTTGGCGTTTCCCCGAGCATGTCGTCGTACCCATGGCGTCCGGATCTCTTCTGACAAAGGTGGCCAAGGGCTTCCGAGAGTTACATGCGACGGGTCTGATGCCTGAGGCTAGCGGAGGAAAGATCCATGGTGCACAGGCGGAGGGTTGTTCACCGATATCGACCGCGTTCGCTGCGGGGCGCGATGAAGTGCAACCCGTGAAGGCGAACACCATCGCTAAATCTCTTGCGATCGGCAATCCGGCAGATGGTTACTGCGCGATCAAAGAAGTGCGAGCTGCAGGTGGTTCCATGGCTACCGTGCCGGAAGAGAATGTTGCTGAGGGGATCAAGCTCCTGGCTCGTACCGAGGGTGTCTTCACGGAGACGGCCGGCGGCGTCGCCATATCGGGGCTAGAGCAGCTGGTGTCATCTGGCGCGATCGCTCCCGATGAAGAGACAGTCGTGCTCGTCACGGGGATCGGATTGAAGACCCTGGAAGCTCTGGGCGATATCGAGCCGACGGCTCGGATCCAAGCGTCCGTCGAAGAGGTCGAGCGGATCGTAGGAGGGATGTCATGAGCGTCAAGGTGAAGATACCGACCCAGCTCCGGAACCTCACTGATGGGTCGAGCGAGGTTGAGGCCAGCGGCGACACGATCTCGGCGGTGATCGAGGATCTAGAGCGCAATCATCCCGGGATCAAGGAGCGGATCCTGGACGAATCCGGGAGTCTGCGTCGATTCGTGAACGTTTACGTGGGCGATGAAGATGTGCGATTCCTCCAGGGGATCGACTCCCCGGTGGATGAGGGCGGCAGCGTCTCGATAATCCCAGCCGTCGCAGGGGGCAGCTGACTACGTTTCTTCCGCAATCCAGGCAAATCGGTACTCAAGGAGGGCTCTCGGGAGGCCGATTTCCTAGTTGGCGGGATTGACCGTTCCGAACCTTCCTGCTCGAACGGAGACGAATGGCACGCATCCTCATAGCAGACGACGACCCGGATATCCGGCAGCTCGTTATCTACGCGCTCGCCGATGAAGGCCACGCGGTCTCCGTCGCAAAGAATGGGCGAGAAGCGGTCGACCAGGTGGCGGCCTCTGCGCCCGAACTCATGGTGCTGGACATCATGATGCCGGAGTTGGACGGCTACGGTGTCCTGCAGGAGCTCCAGGAACGCGACATCAAGGGCACCACGAAGGTGCTGGTACTGACTGCCAAGGGTTCTGACCATGACTGGAAGCAGGGATATGACCTCGGTGCTGACCGCTACATGACCAAACCCTTTGATCCCGAAGAGTTACTGAACACCGTGAATGACATGTTGAACGCCAGCCATACAGAGCTCGAAGCCAAGAGGGAAGAAGAACAAGACCGCGCGAATCTGCTGAGCCAGCTGGAGTCGATCTTCGGGGACGGCTAATCTAGAGCCGTGGCCCGGATGCTGGTCGTCGACGACAATCAAGACGTTAGGCAGTTAGTTACCGCGGTTCTCTCCGAAGAAGGTCATCAGATCGCTATCGCTGCGAATGGCGATTCCGCGCTGAAAGCGATGCGTTTGACCGCCCCAGACATCCTGATCCTCGACATCATGATGCCCGAGGTGGATGGGTACAGCGTCCTGAAGAAGATGACCGAAGAGGGCATCAAACAGAAGACCAAGGTCCTCGTCCTCACCGCCAAGACTGCGGAGGCGGACTGGATACGTGGCTACCGCCTAGGGGCTGACTACTACCTGACGAAGCCGTTCACGATGGACGAGTTGATCCGCACCCTCAACGAGATGATCCGGATGACCCACGACCAGCTCCGCAAGCGCCGGACCGATGAGATCGAGAAGGCTCGGTTGTTCTCCCGTCTCGAAAACGTCTTCGACGACTAGGTCCGGGCCGCCGCAGCGCCCGCCGGTAACCTCTTGAGTTGTGAAGCGTCCTAAGGAATCCCGGAGCAACGCACCGAGAGAGCTTGTCACGATGGAGCTGGTCGACCGCTGCAAGGCGGGAGACGAGATCGCTTGGGCCGAGCTCGTCGAGGCGACGCACCGGGAGGTGTACACGCTTTGTCTTCGGATCCTTCGAGATCCCGACGACGCCGCTGAGGCCACGCAGGACGCGTACCTCAAGGCGTGGCGGGCTCTCAAAGGCTTCAGAGGCGATGCGATGTTCACCACCTGGCTTTACCGGGTGGCCACCAACACGGCCATCTCGAAACACCGCAGTAGGAAACGACGCCGTACCCACGAGACGGGGGTAGGTGATGAGTTGCTCGGTCAGATCGCTGCTGGAGGCTCCACGGAGACGACAGCCGGTGCACGGTTGGAGGTCCAAGACCTCGAACGGGCACTTGCGGTTCTGCCGGACCATTACCGGTCCGCGGTGGTGCTTCGAGACGTATATGGGCTTTCGATCGAAGAGATCGCAGGACAGCTCAAGATCTCTGAGACGGCGGCCAAAGTACGGGTTCATCGAGGACGCAAGAAACTTAAAGACATGCTTTATCCCGCATCGACGGGAAAGGAGGTGTGACGACGATGGAGATGAACTGCGCATCTATACGAGAGGTTCTTCCTGCATATGTACGTGACGGCGATGGGTCTCTCGCTGTAAGACGTCATCTCTCGCGTTGCGCCGATTGCCGCACCGATCTGTCTCACTACGAGGATCTCCTCGGTCGCCTCTCTTCGATGGAGGCCGCGACGGCGCCGGTTCCGTACGCGCTGAAGACCTCCTTGCTGGACATCCCCTCTCGCTCGTCGCGTCTCGATTCGGTGCGAAGCCACGTGACGGATAACCGTCGCGCCTACCTGTCCGGCGCAGCCGTTCTTGCTGCCGGTGCGCTGGGGGCAGCGATCCTCAAGTCTCGCAAACCTGCAACCGCCTGAGCGATGTTCCAACTACACGCTCGCTAAGCGAGCGCAATCTTGGTACATCGACAGACAGCCCTAAGGGCCGGGTCTTAGACTGACCGAGATAGGGCGGTAGCTCAGTTGGAAGAGCATCGGTCTCCAAAACCGACGGTCGGGGGTTCGAGTCCCTCCCGCCCTGCTAGCACTCGGCTCGTTCTGCTCTAGCGAACCAAGCCCTTACTCCGCGTCGTAGTCCGTTTACGTATCGCCCCAAAGGGAACAAAACTCTCATGGGTGAAAAGGGCAAACGACTCGGTGAGGAACTTGCGAAGAAGATCCGCGACGCCATCGACAACGACGGGGCCAACATCGCCTCATCCGTGAATGTCGGAAGCAAGGGGCAACGCACTTCCGTTTCCTCCCATCAACGCATCGTTCAGAAGGACGGCGTCAGAACCGTCACGACCGAAAGACGAGAGGAGAGGAGTGCAGATGAGTAAAGAGCTCGAGGACACTCAGGGTCTCAGCTCCGAAGAGATCCAGGCACAGGGCACCGAAGAGGTTGGCGAGCGTGAAGAGATGTCGCTGATCAACGCGAACGTCGCTGCACCGGTGAACGCTGCAGTTGCGCTCAATGCGCTTTCGGACGACTCCGTTGCGATCGCAAACGCAGAGCAGACCGTCGACCTCGACCAGAGCAACTAGCTACTAGAACCCGGGAAGGAGGGAATCGCATGACTGAAGAGACCCGCAAAGACGCACAGGGGCTCAGTTCCGAGGAGCTCGAGAAGCAGGGCACCGAGGAGGTCGGTGAGCGCGAAGAGATGTCGCTCATCAATGCAAACCTCGCTGCACCGGTCAACGCTGCGGTAGCGGCCAACGTCCTGTCGGACAACTCCATCGCGTATGCCAACGCGACACAGGATGTCGACATCGACCAGAGCAACTAGGAGGAGCTATGACTGACGACAAGGTTCAAGGTCTCAGCTCCGAAGAGCTCGAGAAGCAGGGGACCGAAGAAGTCGGTGAGCGTGAAGAGATGTCGCTGGTAAACGCCAACGTTGCGATCCCGATCAACGCAGCGGTTGCGGCCAACGTTCTCTCCGACGGAGCGGTTGCCTATGCTGATGCCGCACAGGATGCAGGCATCGACCAGAGCAGCTAGATAGATCAGGATCCAAGACAAAGAGGCGGCCTTCGGGCCGTCTCTTTTCCTGAACGGAAACGGAGGAGAGTGTGGCCGAGCAACCACCTGAGGAGCAGAAACTTCAGGTGCGCGACGTCGAGAAGTTGAAGGAAGTCCTCGCAGCCGAACCACCACCCCCTCCCAGCGAGGAAGTTGTCCAACTCCCCGCCGATCCTCCGCCCCCTCCGTCCCCGACGGATGAGGCTGCCACGCAGGTGGTTGAAACTCGAGTGCAGCCGCCCCCGAACGCGACTCCGTCGACGATAGATCGGGATCAGCACCCTCACCTTGCTGATGGGGTTGAGCTGCTGGGCGAATACGAGGGCTCGGGATTCAAGGAGCCGCGCTACAACGCGCGCCGCGCCGGCGGTGAGATGGTGCAGCTCACCGAGCTGCTCTATCTGATCGCCGAGGCGATAGACGGACGACGGTCGTACGAAGAGATCGCCACTCAGGTAAGCGAGAAGTACGGCAAGAAAGTGTCCGCGGACAACGTTAAGACCTTGATCGACAACAACCTCGGTCCGGATGGATTCGTGGCGGGGTTCGAGGCGAAAGAGGATGGCCCGAAGGTCGACCCACTGCTCGCGCTGAAGTTCAGGTTGACGCTGTTCCCCGAACGCGCCGTCGCTTTCGTCTCGGCGCTACTGCGCCCGCTGTTCTGGCCGCCGCTGATCATCGCTGCGCTCGTCGGCTTCGTGATGCTCGACATTTGGTACTTCGGACACCATGGGGTCGCCCAGTCCTTACGCGACCTGATCTATCAGCCCTTGATCGTCCTGATGGTCTACGCCGTGCTCATCGTGTCGGTGCTCTGGCATGAGCTTGGACACGCGACGGCGTGCCGTTATGGCGGAGCGAAGCCGGGGCGTATCGGTTTCGGGATCTACATCGTGTGGCCCGCTTTCTTCACCGACGTGACCGATGCGTTGAAGCTGGGCAAGGGGGGCCGCGTCCGCACCGACCTCGGCGGGATCTACTTCAACATCCTGTTCTCGCTCGCGGTGGGCGGTATCTACACACTGACCGGTTTCGAGCCCATCCTGGTGCTGATCGTCATGCAGCACTTGATGATCCTCTACAACCTGATGCCGTTCCTGAGATTGGACGGCTATCACGCGATCAGCGACCTCACCGGTATCCCCGACCTCTTTGCTCGTATCAAGCCAACCGTCGAAGGACTCGTGCCATTCAAGGAGACACCCAACGAAGTGACCGAGCTCAAGCCATGGGCGCGCACGGTCGTCACGGTCTGGGTGTTGATGGTCATCCCGGTGCTGCTCTACGTGTTCAGCATGATGGTTCTGAGCGTTCCGCGAGTGGTCGCAACAGGCCTCGACTCACTGAACCAGCAGTGGGACAAGGTAGGTGCAGCTCTGGACAAGGGGGCGATTGCTACGGTCGCCGTAGGCGCGATCCAATCTCTGATGATCGTCCTTCCCGCGATGGGGATGGGGTTCTCGTTCTTCCGGATCGGCAGGCGTATCGGATCCGGCTTCATCGAGATGACATCCGAGCGTCCCATCCTTCGGACCGCGTTCGGGATCGTGGGCCTCAGTGCTCTTACCGCCGCAGCATTCGTGCTCATCCCGAACGGCGAGTACAAGCCGATCCAGTCGGATGAGACGTGGACGGTGT
>JAXDJQ010000084.1:0-24561 GCA_034667565.1 Actinomycetota bacterium | reverse complement strand
GTAGATATCCGTATTGCCCCGTAAACCCCCGCTGCGTTTGGGATACTGCTGAACATGGACGTATCAGCTCGGAATATCCACGAGAAACAGTTCCACGACGCGTGGCGCGGCTATAACCAAGAAGAGGTCGACGATTTCCTCGATCGCGTCGCAGAGACCGTAGACCGCCTCCAGCGGGAGAACTCCTCTCTGCAGAATCGGATCCGCGAGCTAGACCAGGCAGTGTCGACCAGCCGCGATACCGAGGAGATGCTCAAGAAGACTCTCGTCACCGCTCAGCGGGCCTCGGAAGAGGCGATCGCCAGCGCCAAGGCCAAAGCCGAGCAGCTCATCACCGAGGCGGAGCAGCGGGTAACGAAGGCGAATGAGGAGGCTCGTGTTCGGATGGCGACCCTCGAGGATGAGGTCCGCCGCAAGACCCTGGACGCCGACCGTGATCACGCGACGAAGAAGCGCGAGCTCGATGCGTCTATAGATCGCTTGAAGGCGTACGAGTTCGAGCTCAAGCAGCGCTTGAAGACATTCATGGAACAGCAACTGAAGTCTTTCGAAGCCCTGGTCGACGATCGCCCTCGCTCCGCCACGCGGCCTGAGGGGGCAGCCAACGCGACGATGACGCCAACGCAACAACCACGGCCCCAAGCTTCACCTGCTACCTCGCGACCCGCGTCGACCGAGCCGAAGCCTGCTGGCCAACCGATGGCTCGTCCGACCCAACCAGAACCCGAGCGTGCACCGTCAGAATCCAACCCCGCCGCCCAGGAAGCAGAGGCCGCCGTTCCCCGACGTGGGTTGCGGGGTCTGTTCTGGGGGGACGAGTAGGGGTAGAACTACAACCGCATGACCATCCTTGTCGGCGCGTCCGTCTTATTGATCGCGGGATCTGCGATCGCGCTCGTCTTCGGCTGGGTATCGGCTAACGAGTCGTTGATCTGGACATCGATCGTCGCTTCGGTGGCGGCAGCCATCGCTCTTGCGCTGGCATTCATGCGTAGTCGCAAGGAAGCGGTAGTCGTGCAACGAAGAGCGAGTGCAAGAGAGGTGGAAGACCGCGTCGCCGCCGAGGAAGATTCCCGTCAGGAAGTCGTTGGGATCCAGGATTCGAAGAGGTTCCATCGCCCCGACTGCCGGTATGCGTCATCCAAGGGAGCGCAGAGCATGACGAAAGCCGAGGCGAGAGATAGCGGCATGCGCCCCTGCGGGATCTGCAAGCCCTGAGGTCCTAGCCGGCCTTCGCGATCTCTATCTCGACGGTTCCCTCGTCGAGGACGACGTTCTCTCCGCTTCCCGTGACCTCTCCTGATCGATCGACGTCGGTGGCCAGGACCTCGCGTGCGATCAGATCTTCATGGACCTCGAGAGCGCTCGCCACGACTGCATCCGCCGTGCGAACTTCGAGCGAGATGCGGTCCTCGACCGCGAAACCCCGCGTCTTGCGGAGATCTTGGATCGCTCGGACGACCTCCCGCGCTATCCCTTCAGCGCGGAGCTCGTCGTTGACCTCGAGATCCAGTGCAACCCCGTAGGCACCTTCCTGGACCAGTGAGAAACCCTCGCGTCCCTCGATACGGATATCGAGCTCTTCCCGGGATAGGTCCACCTGGTCGCCGGCAAGGGTGATCGTCGCGGAGCCCGAGCCCTCGATCGACTCCACGATCGCTCGCGCATCAGTAGCTGCGAGTGCCTTCGCTACCTCTTTCACTTGAGCACCGAAGCGAGGGCCAAGTGCTTTGAAGTTCGGTTTCACCGAATAGGTCACGAGGTCGGCAAGACCCGACACGACCTCGATGTGCTTGACGTTCAGCTCCTCCGCTACGAGATCCTCGAGGGCTTTCAGCGAGTCGACATCGGTCGTAGGGATCACGACAAGGGCCCGAGCCAGGGGCTGGCGTACACGCACCTTCGCGTCTGTTCGGGCCGACCGGCCCAAGGTCACCAGCTGGCGCACAACCTCCATGCTCCTGCGCAACCCGTCGTCGACCAGATGGTCGTCCGGGGTGGGCCAGTCTGCAAGGTGCACGGAGTCCGGCGCATCGGATAGCGGACCGGTCAGGTTCCGATAGATGACGTCGGATATGTGGGGTGTGTAGGGCGCGCTCAGCTGCGCGACGGTGACGAGGCATTCCCACAAGGTTCGGAACGCGGCTCTCGTGTCGGCATCGACGCCCGATTTCCAGAAACGCCGCCGAGACCTTCGCACGTACCAGTTGGAGAGGTCGTCGACGAAGCGATCGAGCTTCTTCCCTCCCCGCGTGGGGTCGAACTCGTCGAGCCCTGCCGTCGTCTCCCGGACGCAGGAGTCGAGCTCGGCGAGGATCCAGCGGTCCATCTCGGATCGCTCCGAGAGCGGGACGTCGTCGGACCCTGGGTTAAAGCCTTCGAGAGACGCGTACGTGACCCAGAAGGAGTACGTGTTCCACAAAGTAAGCAGGTACTTGCGGAGCGTCTCTTGGACGATCTCCACCGAAAGGCGGCGTGACGACCACGGCGTGCCGCCGGTCAACATGTACCACCGGAGAGGGTCCGCACCCTGGGCGTTCAGGATCGTCCATGGGTCGATCACATTGCCGAGCGATTTGGACATCTTCTTCCCATCGGTGTCGACGATGTGACCGAGGCATACGACATTGCGGAACGAGTTGTGGCCTCGTACGAGTGTCGATATCGCAAGCAGTGTGTAGAACCACCCGCGCGTCTGGTCGATCGCCTCGGAGATGAAGTCGGCTGGATACCGTTTGTCGAAGATGTCTTCATTCTCGAAGGGGTAGTGCCATTGACCGAACGGCATGGATCCGGCGTCGAACCAGGTGTCGATAACACTCAGGACGCGGTCGGCTTGGTCGCCGCACTCGGGACAAGTGATCTTGACCTCGTCGATGTAGGGGCGATGAGGGTCGATCCCGGTGATGTCTCGTCCGGCTAGCTCGGAGAGCTCCCCGAAAGAACCGACGCATGTCGCATGGTCGTTCGCGCAACGCCAGATCGGTAAGGGGGTTCCCCAGTAGCGGTCGCGCGAGAGTGACCAGTCAACGTTGTTCGCCAGCCAGTCACCGAACCTCCCGTACTTGATGGTCGGCGGTTGCCAGTTCGTCTCTTCGTTTGACTTCTGCAGCTGATCGCGGATCTGTGAGGTGCGGATGTACCAGTCCTTGCGCGGGTAGTAGAGGAGCGGGGTCTTGCATCGCCAGCAATGGGGGTAGCTGTGACTGTAGACCTCCGCCTTCCACAGTAATTGGCGGCTTCTGAGGTTCTCGATGATCCTCGGGTCGGCATCCTTGATCCACAGTCCGGCGAACTCGCCGCCCTCTTCGACCACGTGACCATTGCTGGCGATCATGTGCGTGATCGGGAGAGCGTCCCGTTTCCCGACTGCCATGTCATCTTCGCCGTACGGGGCGAGGTGCACGATCCCCGTTCCATCTTCGGTAGTGACGAACTCTCCGGGTCGGACGGTGTGTGCGACGTCGGTATCACCGACGAAATCGAACGGCGGCGTGTACTTCATGCCGAGCAGCTCGGTCCCAGGGATGTCCGTGACGATCACTGCGTCCTCACCGAAGAGATGCTCGATCCGCTCGCGCGCGACGATCAGATGCTTGCCTGGCAACTGGGGATCTACGACCTTGGAGTAGACGATGTTCTCGTGCACCGCGGCAGCCATGTTGGCCAGCAAGGTCCACGGAGTGGTGGTCCACACGAGAAGCGACGTGTCCGGATCGGCCGCCAGTGGGAACCGGACGTATGCGGAGGGGTCCGAGACGGTTTGGTAGGCGTCGGTCTGATGCTGCTCGTGGTTGGAGAGGGACGTCTCGCAGCGCGGGCAGTAGGGAACGACCTTGAAGTCCTCTTCGAGAAGGCCCTTGTCCCAGATCTGTTTCAACAACCACCAGACCGTCTCGATGAAGCTTGGGTTCATCGTCCAGTAGGCGTCGTCAAGGTCGACCCAGAACCCGATCCGGTCGGTGAATGGCGCCCATTCGCCGACGTAGCGTTGCACCGACTCGCGGCACTTCTCGATGAAGGCCTCGATGCCGATCTCATCCTCGATCTGGCGTTTGTTGGTGATGCCGAGCTCCTTCTCGACCTCGACCTCGACGGGCAGCCCGTGGCAATCCCAGCCCGCCTTACGGGACACGTAGTGACCCTTCATCGTCTGGTAGCGACAGAAGATGTCCTTGAAGACCCGTGCCTCCACGTGGTGGACGCCCGGCTTGTTATTGGCAGTGGGAGGACCCTCGTAGAACACCCATTCGGACGCTCCCTCACGCTGTTCGAGAGACCGTTCGAAGATGCGTTCGGTCTTCCACCTGGCCGCCATCTCGGTCTCGAGCAGGGGGAAGTTGACCTGCGGGTCTACCGCTGAATAGAGACGCTCCGACATGGGCGAAAGAGTAGCCGCCGGGGATGGCTCAACCCGCCCTTCAAGGGTGGGGTCGGTGCGAGGCGGTGTGCTATCGTCCCGCAGCCATGAGCCCGGCTAGGAAGGCCACATCGGCCCGGTCCGGCGCCTCGTCTAAGGCGAAGAAGACGACCGCCAAGGCCGCTCCCAAGAAAACCGCCAAGAAGACTCCCGCGCGCAAGACCGCTAAGGCCGTCAAGAAGACCGCCGCGAAGAAGGCAACCCCGCGTAAGACGGCTGCGGCACCGAAGAAGACCGCTGCTAAGAAGCCGCCTGCAAAGAAAGTGACCGCGAAGAAGGCGGCCGCCAAACCGTCGTCGCCGGCCAAGACATCCGCTCCAAAGACATCCGCTCCCAAGGCTGCTACCCCAGCGGCCTCGAAAGCGAAGCCACTCACCAAGAAGCCGGTCACGAGGCCGGCTCCCCCCGCGCCACCCAAGAAGAAGATCAAAGCCGCCAAGTTCACGCCCGACCAGCTCAAGAAGATCCGAGCGAATCTCGAGGAGAAGAAGTCTGAGCTGACCGACCGGCAGCGGGAGATCGAGGAGGCGTCCTTCGACTCCACCCAGTCAGACATCACGGGCGAGGTAGGGATCGATGAGGACTTCGCCGACGCTGGGACGGCAACCTTCGAGCGCGAGCGTGACCTCTCGATCCGCAACAACATCCGAGACCTGATCGATCAAGTCACTCGTGCGGTTCAACGGATCGACGACGGCAACTACGGGACCTGCGAACGATGTGGGAACCCCATCGACGCCACGCGCTTGCGCGAGCTGCCTCACGCCTCCCTGTGCCTGGACTGCAAACGTCGTGAGGAACGCGCCCGTTAACAGAAGGTATGGACTGCTGGTCCTAGTGGCCGTTCTGGTTGTGATCGTCGATCAGCTCACGAAACAACTCGCTCTTGACAACCTTGCCTTTGGCCCGGTAGACGTGATCGACGGGGTCTTGACCCTCAATCTCCATCTCAATCCCGGGGGAGCGTTCGGGTTGATGCAGGGCATCCCCGGCTTCTTCCTTATCGCGACCCTCCTAGTGGCCGGTTTCATCTTGGTGTGGGCACACAGGCTCGAAGGAACCGCTCACTTGATCCCCCTCGGCCTCGTCCTCGGAGGGGGGTTGGGCAACGTTTTCGATCGCTTGTTCCGCGACACGGGGGGCAAGGTCGTGGATTTCATCGACCTCCATGTGTGGCCGGTTTTCAACGTCGCGGACTCCGCGATCTGCATAGGGGTTGTTCTCCTGTTCATCGTGACGCTTAGAAGCGAGAGGAACACCGCGTGATCTCGTTCACGGTCGACGAACGTGACGTTGGACGCAGGATCGACGTCGTGCTCGCGGAGCGCGGGAACGTCACCCGGACGCTCGCACAGCGCGCCTTGAAGAACGGCGACGTGAAGGTCGGCGGCGAATCGGTTCGTGCAAGTTACCGACTGGAGCGGGACGATCTCGTCGAGGGGGAGGTGCCGGAACCCATGTTCGCGGCCCCCGTGGCGGAAGACATCCCGATCGTCGTTCGCTACCGAGATGAGCGAGTGATCGTTGTCTCCAAGCCGGCTGGACTCGTTACCCATCCGGCAGCCGGCCACCACACCGGGACCTTGGTGAATGCGCTGTTGAACATGGGGGAGCCACTGGCCGCGGCAGGCTCAACAAGGCCTGGGATCGTGCATCGCTTGGACAAAGACACCTCGGGTCTTCTGCTCGTAGCAAAGGATGACGGAGCGCAAGCCTTCCTCGTCGATGCTCTGCGGGCGCGGAAGATCTCCCGCCGATACCTCGCTCTGGTCCGGGGGGTCCCGGGTTCGCCGAGTGGGACCGTCGACGCTCCGATCGGGCGCCATCCCACGAAACGACAGCAGATGGCGGTCGTGTCGGGCGGGCGGCCGTCCGTCACCCACTACCAACTCCTCGAGGCGGGCTCCGAACTATCCCTGCTGGAGGTGACCCTTGAGACCGGGAGAACCCACCAGATCCGTGTTCACCTGAGGGAGCTCGGTCATCCGGTGATGGGCGATCGGACCTATGGGGGAGTTTCGGACGCGTCCAAGGGCCTGGGGCTCGATCGGCCCTTCCTCCATGCCTGGCGACTGGCGTTCCCGCACCCCGACGACGAACGCCCCATCGAGGTCTCGGACCCCCTCCCGGCCGACCTCATCGAGGCCTTGGATAGGGCAGGTCTAGCCATCCCCAGGTAACCCACAGGGTTGTGGCCTGGCGAGCCAACAGTGCTTGAGGTCACTGTTGCCGGATGCGCATGCCTCTAGGCTATCTATGCAGGTCAGAGGCTATTTCTGAGCATTTCCGGCCGATTGCCGCCGACCTATTGAGGTGGGCGCGATATTGAGTTACAACTCTGTGATTCAACTCTCCGGGTGGGAAAACTGACTTGAGCTTCGTTCATCTGCATGCACATACCGAATACTCGATGCTCGACGGCGCCAGCCGCGTCGGCGAGATGTTCGAGGCCGCTGCCGACGCCGGTATGCCCGCCTGTGCCATAACCGACCACGGGGTCATGTACGGGGCCCTCGATTTCTGGAAGTCGGGAACGAAGGCGGGTGTCAAGCCGATCCTCGGGATGGAGGGCTACCTCTTCGGAGGTGACCGCAGGCTCAAGCCGCCCCAGAAGGAGAACGGCGAGAAGACGTTCCACCTCACGCTGCTGGCCGCCACCAACCTGGGCTACAAGAACCTCGGCAAGATCTCTTCAAAGGCGTGGCTCGAGGGTTTCCATTACTACCCCCGCTCGGACTGGGAGCTCCTGACCGAGTACTCGGAAGGGATCATCTGCCTCTCAGGGTGTCTCTCGGCGGAGATACCGAAGCTCATCGTCGCCGGCGACGTTGCCGGGGCCCGGCGGATGGTTGCGAAGTACCGGGAGCTGTTCGGTGACCGCTTCTACCTCGAGCTACAGGACCACGGCATCCCGGCCCAGAAGCCCCTCAACGACGAGCTCGTCAAGATCGGTCAGGAGATGGGCATCTCGTGGGTAGCGACTAACGACTCCCACTACACGCATAAGGAGGACGCATCCGCGCACGAGGTCCTCCTGTGCATCAACACCGGGAGCGAGTTGTCCGACCCCAACCGGTTCAAGTTCGATTCCGACGAGTTCTACCTGAAGACCCCCGAGGAGATGCAGGCCAAGTTCGCCCGCTGGCCGGGAGCATGTGAGAACACCTTGGAGGTCGCGGAACGATGCAACGTCGAGCTGAGCCTGAAGAACAACATCCTTCCTGACTTCAAGGTGCCGCAGGGCCAAACCTTGGACGGGTACCTACAGGAGCTCGTGTTCGACGGTCTCCGTCGCCGCTACGAGAACGTGACCCAGGAAGTGAAAGAGCGGGCCGCGTACGAGCTCCGCGTGATCCAGGACATGAAGTTCCCGGGCTACTTCCTCGTCGTTCAGGACTTCGTCAACTGGGCGAAGAACAACGGCATCCGCGTCGGACCCGGCCGGGGGAGCGCGGCCGGCTCGATCGTGTCGTACGCCCTCGGCATCACGGAGCTCGACCCACTTCGCTACGACCTCATGTTCGAGCGCTTCCTGAACCCCGAGTGCATCGCAATGCCCGACATCGACATCGACTTCGACGACCGCAGGCGCGGTGATGTGATCCGTTATGTGCAGGAGAAGTACGGCGAAGACCGCGTCGCTCAGATCGTCACCTACGGCACGATCAAGGGGAAGCAGGCGATAAAGGACGCTGCGCGCGTGCTCGGCTTCCCTTACCAGGAAGGGGATCGTCTCTGCAAGATGTACCCCGCTCTCATCATGGGACGGGACGCGGGATTGCAGAACGCACTCGAGGCAAGCCCCGACCTGCGCGACGCCTACAAGGGTGGGGGGGCCGCGAAAGAGATCATCGATACGGCTCTGAAGATCGAGAACCTCAAACGATCGGCAGGTATCCATGCCGCAGGTGTCGTGATCGGTCGAGATCCACTTGTCGAACATCTCCCCCTTAGACGCGGTGACCACGGCGAGGTCGTGACCCAGTACGACATGAAGGGCGTCGAGGAGCTCGGCCTTCTGAAGATGGACTTCCTCGGCCTACGCAACCTCACAGTCATCGATCTCACCAAGGATTACGTGAGGGCGAACAAGGGCGAGGAGATCGACGTCGACAACCTCGACTTCGCCGATCCCAAGGTCTACGAGATGTTGTCCCGAGGGGACACCGACGGTGTGTTCCAGCTCGAGTCCGAAGGGATGCGCCGTTACCTGAAGCTGCTGAAGCCGAACCGCTTCGAGCACATCATGGCGATGGTCGCTCTCTACCGCCCCGGCCCGATGGATCAGATCCCGACCTACATCGAGCGCATGCACGACCCGACGAAGGTCTCCTACCTGCACCCCGAGCTCGAGGAGCTCACGACCGAGACTTTCGGTGTCCTGGTCTTCCAGGAGCAGATCGTCCAGACCCTGCAGAAGGTTGCCGGATACACGCCCGGTCAGGCCGATCTGATCCGCAAGGCGATCGGGAAGAAGGACCGGAGCATCATGGCAGCGGAGAAGCCTCGCTTCGTCGAGGGATGCGCCAAGGGGGGTCTTACCGAGGCCGAGGCACAACACCTGTGGGGCTTGATCGAGCGGTTCGCCGACTACTCCTTCAACCGCGCCCATGCAGCCTGCTACGCCTACATCGCCTACCAAACGGCGTGGCTCAAGGCCCATCACCCCGTCGAGTACATGGCGGCCCTGCTCACTTCGGTCAAGGACAACAAGGATGCGAAGCCGTTCTACCTGCACGTCGCGCGCAAGATGGGGATCTCCGTGCTCATCCCGGACGTCAACACATCCGAGATCGACTTCACGCCGGTTGAGGGCTCCGTTCGCTTCGGACTGTCCGCCATCCGCGGTGTAGGAGAGAACGTGGTGCAGAAGATCGTCGATGCGCGCAAGTCGGGGGGGCCGTTCGTGTCCTTCTACGACTTCTGTCAGCGCGTCGACTACACGTGTCTCAATAAGAAAACCGTCGAGTCCCTCGTCCTTGCCGGTGCCTTCGAGTCGGTGGGTCACACCCGCAAAGGTCTCGAGGAGACATTCGAAGTCATCTGTGCAGAGGTGATCGAACAGCGCAAGATGCGCGAGCACGGCCAGTTCGACCTGTTCAGCACCAACGGCGACGAGGCGATGACCCACGAGACACCGATCTCCCTAGAGGAACATCCCAAAGAGGTGCTCCTCGTGAAAGAGAAAGAAGCTCTCGGCCTTTATGTCTCCGATCACCCGTTGCTCGGCGTCGAGGGGTTGCTGTCCCGGATGTGTGATTGCTCGATCGCAGCGCTCGGCGACAAGCAACCCGGCGATTGCTACACCGTTGGCGGCATCGTGGCCGGCTTCCAGAAGAAGATGACCCGGCGCGGGGACATCATGGTCTTGCTCCAGTTCGAAGATCTCTCTGGTGGAAGCGTCGAGGTGATCGTGTTCGCTCGCACCTACGAGCAGTTCGCCGCGATGCTGCGCCCCGATGCCATCCTGTTGATCAAGGGCCGCGTGGATCGCGACGCCCGCGACGACAGCGTGAAGTTCATGGCATTAGAGATCCGGGAGCCGAACCTCGGCGACGAGCTACCTCTCGTCATCAACCTGTCCGCCGACGGCTGCACCGGGAAGGTCGTCGACTCCCTCAAAGAGATCCTGGCGTCCCACCCGGGGAGCACCCAGGTCTTCCTGCACCTGGCCGCAGGCCAGAAGACAACGGTCTTGCGATTGGGGAGCCAGTACGCCGTCGACACCCGCAACGGCCTCTATGCGGAGCTGAAAACGGTTCTGGGCCCGGAAGCTCTCGCAACCGCCTAACCGGCCGGAGCTCATTCGGTCAAGATGCGATCGTGCCGTGCTACCGATGCAACAAGACCCAGACCGATCCCGTAAAGGGGGCCTCGCCGTGGGCTGTCGCGGTGCGGCAGGGGGAGCAGATCCTCGTGTGTCCCGAATGTCAGCAGGAGCATGCGTCGTGGACTTCCGAGTTGGACACGTGCCCTCGGTGTGGGTCGACTCGCCTGCGCATCCAGGTCGGGATGATCGTGTGCCGGCAGTGTCAGCACAACTGGTTCGTCGACTGAGCAACTAACCTTCCTGGATGCTGGAGCTGATCGACGGGCGGGAGCAATCGACTCCCGTCCACATCCCTCGTCCCCGGGCGATCACCGCTGTTGATCCTTCTGAGATCGTCAGTGGGATCGTGGATGAAGTGCGGATGCGGGGAGACGACGCTCTGATCGAGCTGACGGCCAAGTTCGATGGCCCCCGCTTGACGCCGGAAGAGATCCGAGTTCCGGAAGACGTGATCTCTAGGGCGCGGTCTTTGGTGCGACCCGAATTGATCGACGCCCTTGAAGTGATGGCAGAGCGACTGCGCCGCACCTGCGAGCAGCAGATGCCGGAGGAATGGTTCGACCGATCTACCGGTGACGAGGTCATCGGGGAACTGATCCGTCCGTTGCGGCGGGTCGGGGTGTATGTCCCTGGGGGGCGGGCGTCCTACCCATCGACGGTGATCATGGCTTCCATACCCGCGCAAGTAGCAGGGGTGGGACAGGTCGCAGTTGCGTCACCGCCGGACGGTCGGGGTGAGGTATCGGAAGCGGTGCTTGCCGCTTGTTCGGTCGCGGGGGTGTCCGAGGTCTATCGGGTGGGGGGAGCGCAGGCGATCGCGGCCCTCGCCTATGGGACAACGACCGTAAGGCCCGTCGACAAGATCGTGGGACCCGGCAACATCTATGTGACCTTGGCGAAACGGCAGGTGCGAGGTTGGGTCGGTACCGATTCGGAAGCCGGCCCGACCGAGATCGCGATCATCGCCGACGACACCGCATCGGCAGATGTCCTTGCTGCCGACATCGTTGCCCAGGCGGAACACGGCCCCCTCGGAACGCACGCCCTGATCACGTGGCAGCCGGAGGTTGCGGAACGCGTGATGGCTCTGCTCGAGATCGAGGTGGCACGCCACGAGCGCCCCGAGGAGCTCGAGAACACCTTGATAGAGGGAGGACGTGCGGTCCTGGTTCGAGATCAGAAACACGCTTTCGAGACATCGAATCTCTTCGCCCCGGAGCATCTGCAGCTCAACTTCGAGGGGGCTTGGGATTCACTCGAGCTGGTACGTAACGCTGGCTCGGTTTTCGTTGGGCCGTTCACGCCCGTACCGGTTGGTGACTACGTCGGAGGCACGAACCATGTGCTGCCTAGTGGAGGGAGCGCGCGCTTCGAATCGGGACTCGGAGTGAACGATTTCCTCAAACGGATCTATGTGTCGATGCTCGACGAGTCGGCTCTCGAACGGATGTCGCCTCATGTCGAAGTTCTTGCAGAAGCCGAGGGATTGTTCGGTCACGCTCGGGCCGTCTCTCGGAGGCTCGAGAGATGAACGAGGCGCCGCTGACCGTCAGATCGGATCTCGCGGACATCGCGCCGTATGTGTCGCCACAGCATCCGGCCCGGTATCGCATGAATTCCAACGAGGCACCGTACGCACCTCCTCAGGCGCTGATCGACGAGGTCGCTAGTGGGATCGAGGCGGTGGCTCTCAATCGCTACCCTGATCGTGACGCCGTCGATCTCTTTGCGGCCATCTCGACACACAACGACTGGCCGCGCGAGGGTCTCTGGGTTGCGAACGGTTCGAACGAGGTGTTCATGCACCTCTTCCTGGCGTTCGGAGGTCCCCAGAGGTCCTCCATGACGTTCGAGCCCACCTACTCGCTGCACACATTGATCCCGCGCATCTCGGGAACGCGCACGATCCAGCTGCAGCGCGACGGTGACTTCCACATAGACCTCGATGTTGCGCTGGAGTCGATCCGCACCGAACAGCCTGATGTCGTCATCGTCTGTTCGCCGAACAACCCGACCGGCGGTTGTGAGGGTGTCGGGACGATCGAAGCTTTGCTCGAGGTAGCTCCTGGGCTCGTAATTGTCGACGAGGCCTATGGGGAGTTCGATCAACACGAGCACAGCGCCCGTGCTTTGTTGGGCACACATCCGAACCTTGCGATCACGAAGACCTTCTCCAAGGCGTGGCGCCTAGCCGGAGTGCGGATCGGTTACATGTTGGCTGCGCCGGTCCTGATCTCGGAGCTGGCGCGAGTGCGGCTCCCGTACCACCTCTCGGCTATCACCCAGCTGATCGGGGTTGCCGCGATAGAGCACGCGACCGAGACACTCGAGTTGGTGCGATCCATCGCCACCGAAAGGGATCGCATCTCTGCGGAGCTCGTAGCACTCGGGGTGAAGGTCTTTCCATCGAGCGCCAACTTCATCCTGTTCGAGGTCGATGAGTCAGAGCAGGTGTGGCACGAGCTTCTCACCCGCGGCGTGCTGATCCGTAGCTACCCTGGGGTTCCTGGGCTCGAGCGCTGCCTCCGCGTAACCGCAGGGCTCCCGGAGGAAACGGACGCATTCGTCACTGCGATGAAGGACGTGCTGGGTGTCTGAACGCAAGGCCGTGATCGAACGGAAGACGAACGAGACCGACATCCGCGTCGCCGTGGACCTCGATGGGGGGACCGTCAGTGTCCGAACGGGTGTGCCCTTCTTCGATCACATGCTCGATCAACTCGGGCGACATGGGCGGCTAGGCCTAGATATCGAGGCAACCGGTGACCTCCAGATCGATGCGCATCACACGGTCGAAGACGTCGGCATCGCGCTGGGAGAGGCCCTCAGCGCAGCCTTGGGGGACAAGACCGGCATCACGCGCTATGGGGACGCGACCGTCCCGATGGAGGAGTGTCTGGCTCAGGTGGCCGTCGACATCTCCGGGCGCCCCCTGCTCGTCTACGACGCCCAGATCGCGGCGGAGGCGATCGGCCAGTTCGACGTCGGACTCACTGAGGAGTTCCTGCAGGCGGTTGCCCGTGCTGCAGGTCTGACGTTGCACGTCCGGCTTCTCTATGGACGCAACGCACACCATGCCGTCGAAGCGATATTCAAAGCGCTCGCCCGGGCTCTTTCGATCGCAGTCGCGATCGATCCCCGTGCCCCGGACTCGATCCCGTCAACGAAGGGGTCGCTCTGACCCGGGTCGCGGTGCTCGACCACGGCATGGGGAACCTGCGGAGTGTCGCAAAGAGCCTGGAAGCAGTCGGAGCTGTCGCCGATGTGACGATGGAACCCACGAGCATCGAGAGAGCCGACAAGCTCTGCGTACCGGGCCAGGGGGTCTTCGGTAGATGCGCCACCAACCTCAAGTCGTCGGGACTGGACGAGGTCATCTCGGCCTGGATAGCCGACGGCCGCCCCTACCTCGGGATCTGCCTCGGAATGCAGGTCCTGTTCGAGTCGAGCGAAGAGAACGGACCGGTTCCCGGTCTTGGCCTACTGAGCGGCGCGGTCACCAAGCTCCCCGACATCGTCACGATCCCTCATATCGGGTGGAACGAGGTGAACACGGAGCACTACTACTTCGACCACTCCTATGCGGTTCACCCGGTCGACCCCGCGATAGTCACGGGTTGGTGCGAACACGGTGAACGCTTCGCCGCCCGCATCGAAACGGGCCCTATCCTGGGTGTTCAGTTCCACCCGGAGAAAAGCGCGGCCGCCGGCCTCGCATTACTAGAAGGCTGGGTCAGGTCGTGAGCAGTTAGTGAGCAGTTCGTGAATAGCCTGTGAATTTCGTCGTCTATCCCGCAGTGGACATCTCCGAAGGCCGCTGTGTGCGCTTGTTGCAGGGGCGGTTCGGAAGCGAGACCGTCTATTCGGACGATCCCGTGAAGGTCGCCCTCGGACTTGCTTCCGCCGGTGCCCGCTGGCTGCACATCGTCGATCTCGACGGCGCCAAGACCGGCATCTCCGCCAACCGAGAGCTTGTCCTCGAGGTCGTCCGTCGGGCTTCGTGCCCGGTGCAAGCGGGAGGCGGTCTTCGCTCCCTCGATGATGTCGAAGAGGTCATCGCAGCGGGAGCCAACCGCGCCGTGCTGGGCACCATCGCGTTGGAGGACCCGGAAGAGATGGCGCGGGCGTGCAAACGCTACGGAGAGCGCATAGCGGTCTCTCTCGATGCGCGCTCGGGAGAACTGGCGACCCACGGTTGGACGGTTGGGACGGGGGTTCCTGTGGAGGACGCGGTCAAGGCGTTCGAGGCCGCGGGTGTCTCGGTCTTCATCTACACGGATGTGTCGCGCGATGGGGCGATGACGGGCCCCGATCTCGATGGTCTGCAACGCGTAACCGAACTGACCGACGTGCCGGTGATCGCATCCGGGGGTGTCGCCTCGCTGGAAGACGTTAGATCCGTCGCGCGGCTGCGCAATGACGGGGTGCAAGGAGTGATCGTCGGCCGGGCCCTCTACGAGGGGAAGCTCACGGTTCGTGAGGCGAACATAGCGATCGACGATCTTCGGACCACGCGCTCTGACTGATGCTCGCTAAACGTGTTGTTCCCTGTCTCGATGTAGACAAGGGTCGCGTCGTGAAGGGGGTTCGCTTCGTCGACATCAAGGACGCGGGCGATCCCGTAGAGCTCGCTGCTCGCTACAACGATGAGGGCGCCGATGAGTTGGTATTCCTCGACATCACTGCATCCCATGAAGACCGCGACATCATCCTGGATGTCGCGGCTCGAACCGCGGAAACCGTATTCATCCCGTTGACCATCGGGGGCGGAGTGAGATCCGTCGAAGATGTGAAGCGACTGCTGCGCGCGGGCGCCGACAAGGTAGCGATGAACACCGCTGCGGTCGCCAACCCGCGTCTCGTCCGCAACGCGGCCAGCGAGTTCGGCTCCCAAGCGATAGTCGTCGCGATCGACGCGCGCAGGCGCGAGATCTCGTGCGGAGAGTTGTCCTGGGAGGTATTCGTGGAGGGGGGTCGTGTTCCGACCGGGATGGATGTGGTGCGCTGGGCAAAGATGGTGAGTGAGCTTGGTGCGGGCGAGATCCTGTTGACGTCGATGGATCGAGACGGAACGACGGACGGGTACGACATCGGATTGACGAGAGCAGTTTCGGATGCCGTCCCGGTTCCAGTCATCGCCTCGGGAGGAGCGGGGAAGCCGGATGACCTCGCCGACGCCGTTGATCCCGATATCGGTGGTGCTGAGGCCGCACTTGCAGCATCGGTGTTTCACTTCGGCCGATTCTCGGTAACAGAGGTAAAGCGCGCGATGGCCGCGCGTGGCCTCCCCGTTAGGATTCCTCACTCATGACTACCTATCTCTTGCACGACACCTCCCTTCGCAGCTATGAACTTAGGCACGAGATCGGTGAACCCGTAGCGGACCCGATCGCGTTCATCGAGAAGGATGGGAAGCGCATCCTCGTCGGCAGCGATCTCGAGGCGGCCACATTCGAATCGCGCGAAGACGTCGTCGACGAGTACTGGACCTTCTCAGCCCTCGGGTCCGAAGACCTCATCAAGGACGAAGCTTTTCCTCGCGACCTCATCAACACCGAGCTGGTGCTCCGTGCCCTGCAGAAACTAGAGGTCTCCTCGGTCGTCGTTCCGGCGACCTTCCAGCTTCGGAGCGGGGATCACCTGCGGGCGAATGGCATCGAGGTGACGATCGACGATCAAGTGTGGATCGAGCGAAGGCGCCGCAAGACCCCGTGGGAGATCGAAGGACTCGAGCGCGCCCAGCGCGCCGTTGAGATGGCTTTCCGGGCGGCGGCCAGGATGCTGCGTGATGCAGAACCGATGAGTAACAACCGTCTGCGGTACGAGGGCGAGATCCTGACGTCTGAGTGGATCCGGGAAGGGATGATCGCGGAGCTCTTGTCACAGGGGGCCGAGAGCGAGGAGATCATCGTTCAGTCTGGTGACGCTTGTCTCGCTGGGCACCTACTGGGCTCAGGTCCGATCGCACCTGATCAGTCTGTTGTTATCGATTGCTTCCCGCGCGATCGCCGTACCGGCGTCTACACGGACATGACTAGGACGTTCGTCTCGGGCACGCCCTCGGAGGACCTACAGAGTCTGCACAAACATGTCCGCACGGCTCTCGACATGGCTTTCGAGTCGATCAGGCCCGGTGCACCGGGCCCTCATGAGAAGGTCTCCGAGTACTTCCATTCGCAAGGATTCGATACCCAGATCCACCACACCGGTGGGGGCTCGGCAACCGAAGGGTTCCCACATGCCTTGGGGCACGGAGTAGGACTCGAGGTCCACGAACGGCCCTATCTCGGGCGCAGGGCAGACGTGCTGCAAGAAGGTGACGTGATCGCCGTTGAACCGGGTCTGTACGTTCGCGGCATCGGCGGCGTTCGGCTCGAAGACACGGTGCTCGTAACGGATAGTGGGATCGAGCACATCACGGATCCATATCCGTACGATCTCGCTCCCTAGCATGCTGGTTGAGGACCTGACGTTCGATGATCGTGGCCTAGCGCCGGCGATCGTTCAAGACGCAAAGACGGGCGAGGTACTGATGCTTGCCTGGGTCGACGCAGAAGCGGTCAAGCGCACGCTCGAGACGAAGACGACTTGGTTCTGGAGCCGTTCGCGGCAGGAGTACTGGAACAAGGGTGCGACGTCGGGCAACATGCAGAACGTCGTCGAGGTGCGCTACGACTGCGACGCAGACGCGCTGTTGATGCGGGTGGACCCCGAAGGACCTGCCTGCCATACGGGAGAGCGCAGTTGCTTCTACCGGACCCTCGAGTAGGTGCATAAGCCCGGTAGAGAGGCTTTCATCTCGCTGGCGCGTGACCACAATGTCGTGCCCGTGTGGCGTGAGGTGCTGGCTGATGTCCAGACCCCCGTCGCTGCATTCCTCAGGGTCGCCGGCTCCCCGAACGCTTTCCTCCTGGAGAGCGTGGAAGGGGGTGAGCGTTGGTCTCGGTACTCATTCCTGGGCGGCGACTCGTTCGCGACCATCAAGGCGGTAGATGGTCTTGTCTCGACGGAAGGCAGTCCGCCGCTAGAGCCGGCGGAGGGGGAGGCCCCCCTCGCCTATGTGCGCCGGCTGCTCGATGCCTGTCGGGTCCCAGATCTCGATGGTCTGCCGCCGCTCCATGGAGGGGCCGTTGGCTACATCGGTTACGACTGTGTGCGCGAGCTGGAGCATCTCCCGGCCGCGCCCGAGGACACCCTCGGGTTGCCGGATCTCGTGTTGCTGTTGACGCGTACGTTCGTCGTCTTCGATCACTTCACGCAACGAGCATTCGTGATCACGAACGTTCCCATCGCAGGTGACCCGTCGGAGGCCTACGACGAAGCCTGCCGGCGGTGCGACGAGATGGTCGAACAGCTCTCCGCACCCCTTTCTGCTGCGTCTTGGTCGCTCGACAGGGGTGACCCTGCGGACTACTCGTCACCCGTGTCGGATGAGACGTACGGAGGATGGGTGGAGCGCTGTCGCGAGCACATCTATGCGGGCGACGCGTTCCAAGTGGTTCCGTCACGTCGATTCGAAGCGCCGTTGAAGGGATCCGCGTTCGATGCCGATCGGGTGCTGAGGACCCTCAACCCCAGTCCCTACATGTATTTCTTCCGGTTCGCCGGCACGGAGGAACACCCGGCGTTCGAGATAGCCGGGTCGTCACCGGAGTCACAGATCCGTGTCACTGGTGACCGTATCGAGATGCGTCCGATCGCAGGAACAAGGGAACGCGGCGCAACGGACGCCGAAGATCGGGCGATCGAAGAAGAATTCATGTCGGACGAGAAAGAACGGGCAGAGCACGTGATGTTGGTTGACCTGGCGCGCAACGACATAGGTCGGGTTGCGGAGTACGGCTCGGTTGAGGTGGAAGAACTGATGGTGGTCGAACGCTATTCACACGTGATGCACATCGTGTCGCACGTGACGGGAAGACTGCGCGGGGGCATGACCGCATTCGATGCGTTCTCCGCATCGTTCCCCGCCGGTACCTTGACGGGCGCGCCCAAGGTCCGAGCGATGGAGATCATCGATTCGATGGAAACCACCCGGCGTGGCCCCTACGGGGGGGTGGTCGGCTACTTCGACTTCTCTGGGAACCTCGACGCGTGCATCACGATCCGCACCATCGTTGCAACGGGGGGGAAGGCATACGTCCAAGCCGGGGCGGGGGTGGTTGCAGATTCTTCTCCGGAAGGAGAAGCGCTGGAGACGAGGCGGAAGGTAGAGGCAGCGTTCCGGGCCGTGGAGGCCGCGAACCTGATCTAACCCGAGTAAGGCTCCAGACCTTCAGCATCGGCAGCAGAGATCGTCAATGTCACTTCGTTGTCGGTGAGGTCGCCGATGTTGTCGGCGGGAACGAAGACCGGCGTGTCGAGCAAGCCGGGCTTGAACGTGATCCCCGAGAAGATGTCTTTCTCCCGATCGGCGACAACATCGCTCACCTTGCCGATCTGCTCACCATCGGAGGAGACGATTGGCGTGCCCGATTCCAGGGCAAGCCATGCGATCGGTCTGTCGTCGGTCATGACCGCCGATACTAAGTGCCTATGTGGAGAGCCTTAGCCGTCGCGATCGCGCTCGTCTCCTTGCCCGCGTGCTTGGGTTCGGACGCCACGGGGGTTCCTCCGACACCGGAAGGTCCGCCGGTTATCCAGTACGAGGTAGTTAGGCAACATGCGGAACAGTTCAACGTCGACGTTCCCGATCGGCCCCCAGGATCACAGCACGAAACCGCCGCAGCGAGCTACATCCTGGGACACCTCCAACTAGCGGGCTACTCGCCGCGGCTCGATCGTGTGCCGGTCGAAAACACCCTCAACTCGACGAACGTCGTCGCGATGCCGCCGAACGGATCCGATCCGGAGTTCCTTATTGCTGTCCCGTACGACACACCGCTAGTGGGAGGTCATTTCCAGTCGGGTCGAGAGATCGGGCTGTTCCTCGAGCTGGCACGGTCATTGACCGTGGCGGATCCCGACCATTCGGTGGCGTTCGCCGCCTTGGGGGCGGAGACAGACGACAATCGAGGAACCCGTCGCCTAGCCCAGTTCTTGCTCGATGAGGAGATCGAGCCGTCGGTGATCCTGTTCCGATTTCGCGAGCCGACCTTCGAGTCCCAGATGCTCGTGCAAGGTTCCTGTGCGGGGCCGAATGACATCTCTCCCTACTCCTCCACGCTTACCGATGGGGATTGCACCGAATGGTCAACCGCCGACAACGCGATCACGGGAGCCGGTTTCGAGCTGACGTACGTGGATGGAGACATCGAGGAGTTGGGCAGAGGCCTGTTCGAATTCCTCATCGACCACCAAAGTTAGGGTCTTTCGGTGACCTACCTAGATGATCTGTTGAGCTCCAGTCGCTCGCGTCTGGCCGAGTCGCGCTCGAAGCTCACCGAAGCTGCTCTGGAGCAACGCATCTCGTCGGTCGCTCCGGCACGAAGCCTGCGTGATGCTCTTTCGGGCCCCGACATCAGCGTCATCGCAGAGATCAAACGAGCATCTCCCTCCAAAGGTCCACTGGCCGAGGATCTAGATGCGGCCAAACTCGCACGGGCCTACGCGGCGGGGGGCGCGGCCGCCATCTCGGTGCTGACCGAACCATCTGGCTTCAAAGGTTCGCTGGACGATCTCCATGCTGCCCTCACGGCGAATCTCCCCGTCCTGCGTAAGGATTTCTTGCTGGACCCGTTCCAGATCCTCGAGTCGCGGGCGGAGGGGGCCGATGCGGTTCTGCTCATCGTCCGCACGGTGGGCAATGAGCTGGGAAGCCTTGTGGCCGCGGCGCGGGCCCTCGGGATGGACGCGTTGGTTGAGGTCTTCGACGAGCCCGACCTCGAGAGGGCCCTCGAGGTGGGGGCCGATCTGATCGGGATCAATCACAGAGATCTAGAGACGTTCGAGGTCGACCCCGAGCGCACCGCCAAGCTTGCTCCCCAGATCCCCGAGGGTGTCGTGATAGTCGGTCTGTCCGGTGTCGAGACACGTGCAGACGTTGAGGAGCTGGCTGCTGCAGGAGCCCACGCCGTCCTGGTGGGTGAGGCGCTGGTGAGGGCCTCCGATCCGAGCGCGAAGCTGCGCGCGCTGCGGGGCGAACGATGAGCTCCGTGCCCGACGAGAGAGGGCGATTCGGCGAGTTCGGCGGCCGTTACGTCCCCGAGGCGTTGATGGGGGCCCTGGATGAGCTCGAGAGAGCGTGGGAAACGGCGCGCGAAGACGCGGGTTTCCAGACCGAGTTGCGAACGCTTCTCAAAGAGGTCGTCGGTCGGCCAACCCCGCTATATGCAGCAACGAGGTTCTCGGAACGCGTAGGGAAGAAGGTCTTCCTCAAACGAGAAGACCTCGCTCATACGGGTTCACACAAGATCAACAACACCGTGGGGCAGGTGCTGCTCGCGAAACAGATGGGGAAAACGCGCATCATCGCCGAGACCGGAGCGGGCCAGCATGGTGTAGCTACTGCAACGGCCTGTGCGTACTTCGGTCTGCCTTGCATCGTGTACATGGGCGCGACCGATGTACGACGACAGCATCTGAACGTCGTGCGGATGAGGATGTTGGGGGCAGAGGTCGTCCCTGTCGAGGCCGGGTCCGCGACCTTGAAGGACGCGATCAATGAGGCACTCCGCGACTGGGTCACGAACGTCGAGGACACCCATTACGTGATCGGGTCGGTCGTCGGCCCTCATCCGTATCCGGAGCTGGTTGCCTCGCTTCAATCGGTAATCGGAGACGAAGCGCGCGCCCAGTTCCTCGAAGCCACAGGTGGGTTGCCGGACGTTGTCGTTGCCTGTGTCGGGGGAGGGTCGAATTCGCTGGGCCTGTTCCGTGCCTTCTACCGAGATTCGGGCGTCAAGTTGATCGGCGTGGAGGCCGCCGGGGAGGGTCTCGACAAACGCCACGGGGCTTCGATCACGAAAGGCACCCCGGGCGTACTCCACGGAGCCCGCAGCATGGTGTTGCAAGACGACGAAGGCCTGATCGCCGAAGCTCATTCGATCTCGGCCGGCCTCGATTACCCCGGTGTCGGTCCGGAGCACGCGTGGCTCGCTGCGAGCAAGCGGGCTGAATATGTCGCGATCGACGACAAGCAAGCCCTGGATGCATTCCACGTTCTGGCGGAGACGGAGGGCATCATCCCGGCCCTCGAGTCCTCGCATGCGATCGCACACGTGATGGAGATGGCCGGCGCAGGGACGGTCCTCGTTGGACTGTCCGGACGCGGCGACAAGGATGTGGCTACGGTCGCCGAGGTCATGGACGCGTGACGGAGCTACTCGACAAGCTGCGGTCCGAGAAGGATGCCGGACGCAAGGTTCTAGCGCCGTACCTGATGGGTGGGATCCCGGACAGAGTCTCGTTCCCCGATGCGCTGCGCGCTATCGAGCAACATGCCGACATCGTCGAGCTGGGGCTCCCGTTCAGCGATCCCTTGATGGATGGTCCCGTCATCGCGGCAGCGGGGGAGCGTGTCATCGCTGCCGGAGTGGGCCCACTCGACGTCATCGACATCGCAGCTGATGTCAAAGCGGCCAAGCCACGCGTGGTGATGACCTACTACAACCCGATCCACCATCTCGGAGAAGAAAGGTTCTGCGCGCGTGTTGCGGAAGCTGGTTTCTCGGGACTCATCGTTCCTGACCTTCCGCTAGAAGAGTCGGCATCGCTGCGCGCTATCGCCGCGGATCGTGGGCTTGCGTGGATCCCTCTCGTAGCGCCAACGTCATCTGCCGAACGCGTTCAGGCGATCGTCGCTACGTCAACGGGGTTCATCTACGCGGTCTCGACTCTCGGCGTGACGGGAACGCGACAGGCATTGTCCGATCGGGCAGCCAAGGTGGTGGCAGCGTGCCGCGCCGCGACGGACCTTCCCGTCTACATCGGGATCGGTGTTTCCAACGCGGAGCAGGCGACAGAAGCCGCGAGCGTTGCCGACGGTGTCGTTGTGGGGAGCGCCGTTGTTCAGCTGGTTCTGGAGCAAGGGGCAGCGGCGGCCGCCGAATTCCTCGGCAACCTTCGGGCCGCACTCGACGTCTTATAGATCGAAGGCCTGTTACTCGCGCTGGGTTGATGCGTAATGACTAGTTATGTCCCGTTCCGTAGCTACGCGGGAATTGACGACAGATGACTATGTGTTTGGGCTCAGAAATGCGGGGAAACTCGCCGATAGATGAAACAGTGAATGGGTCTCAGAAGGCCCAAACGGGGGAGGCCAAGATGCGACAGATCAGGATCCAGAAGGGCCGGAGGCCGAGACCCTAGCCCCGCACTGCGAACACGACCAAGATCCGAAAGACCCGGAGCTAGTGCTCCGGGTCTTTCTCTTTCTTCCTTCGAACTGTCCTGGACTTGCGCTCAGCGCAAGCTGATGTCAATTCGGTGCCGGGGGCGGGACTTGAACCCGCACGCCCTTTCGGACAATGGATTTTGAATCCATCATGTCTGCCATTCCATCACCCCGGCCGGGTGCAGAAGGATAACGACCCGACGGTCCTCACTTCCCCCGGAACGTTGGCAGACCTATACTTCTCGGCCCCATGAACATCGAGAAGAGCCTTGCCGAGATCGGCGACAGGCTGAACAAGGCGAAGAACGATCTGCGGATCGTCGAGGAGCAACTGCTCTTCCAGATGGATGTGATGGAAGACGCGAAGACCCGAGCTCTTGTGGCCGAGACCCCTTTGGCCGACCGCGAGTTCCGCACCGCGCGCGACGACCACGACCGGCTCGTGCGCCAGCGCGAAGAGGCCCAGCGTGACGTCGCCGAGCTGCAGAAGGAACAGGATCGCTTGCTCGACCGGATGCTTGGCTCCGGGTCGAAGGTCTAGAACGACATCTTGTCCCCAGCTGACACCGAGCGGCCTCGGATCCTCATCGCTGAGGACGAGGCCATCATCCGCCTCGATCTCAAGGAGATGCTCGAAGAGGAGGGCATAGACGTCGTCGGGGAGGCCTCCGATGGCGAGGCCGCCGTCAGACTGGCCCGGGAGCACGGTCCGAACCTCGTCATCATGGACATCAAGATGCCTGGGATGGACGGGCTCACGGCCGCCGAGAAGATCATCGAGGAGGGCCTCAGCGCGGTCCTGATCCTCACCGCCTTCTCGCAGAAGGACCTGGTTCAGAGGGCAGCCAAGGCGGGGGCGATGGGCTACCTCGTGAAGCCGTTCCAGAAGTCCGACTTGATGCCTGCCATCGATGTGGCGATAGCCCGGTACTCTGAGCTGACGGCCGTCAGGCAGGAGGCCAGCGACAAAGCAGAGCAACTCGAGGCCCGCAAGGTGATCGACCGGGCCAAGGGCCGGTTGATGGATACTGAGGGCCTGAGCGAGGCGGACGCCTTCCGCCATATCCAGAAGAAAGCGATGGACGACCGCCGCAGCATGCGGGAGGTCGCAGAGGAAATTCTTACCTAGTACTACACATGTCGTAAGTACTTGCGTAATATGCGTAGGTTCCAGCGGCCTTGGAGGCCGTTGGCCGCGGTTCATGTAAGGGAAGTCCGAGAAGGGGGAGTGGATGAAGAGAAGCAAACTGTTTGGCCTGGTGGCCATCCTGGGGGCGTTCGCGTTGCTGGGTGCCGCTTGTGGAAATGACGACACCAGTGGTGACGGTGGTGGCGGCGGCGGGGGAACTGCCGACCGTTCTTCCTGCACCTGGGTCATCGGCACGATGGGTGCACTATCTGGTGACTACGCGTCCGTTGGTCAGCCGATCGCTGATGGTGTCGAGTACGCGATCAACCAGGCGAACGAAGCCGAGCGCACGCAGTGCACTCTCGAGTTCACCAGTGAGGACAGCCAGGGTGACCCGAACCAGGCACCGCCGCTGGCTCGCAACCTGGTGGACAACGAAGAGCTCGTTGCGGTCATCGGCCCTTACTTCTCGGGGGAGACCTTGGCGACCGGAAAGATCTTCGGTCAGGGCGGCGTCCTGATCTCCGGTACCGGTACGAACGAGACGATCGACGAGCAGGGCTTCACGACGTGGTTCCGTGCCGTCGCCCCGGACAACATCCAGGGTGAAGTTGCTGCGGAGTACATCAAGTCGCTTGGAGTATCCAAAGTTGCCGTTATCCACGACAACCAGGACTACTCCAAGGGTCTCGCCGACGCGGTGCTGAAGGGTCTTGGCGACATCGGCCAGGGCGGCTTCATCATCAACCCGGAAGAGACCGACTACTCGGCCGTCGTTGCCGACGTTGCTGACTACGCACCGGACTTCATCTTCTACGGCGGTTACACGCCGCAGGCTGGTCCGCTTGCGAAGCAGCTGAAGGAAGCCGGCGTCGATGCAACCTTCATGACGGACGATGGTTCCAAGG
>JAXDJQ010000083.1:0-9881 GCA_034667565.1 Actinomycetota bacterium | reverse complement strand
GCCCTTCGGGACGAGCAAGGCGTTGACCTCGGTCGGAGGCACCCGCAGCTTCGTCGCTTGTTCGTAGTCGTAGGCGTAGGAGATCAGTCGGGGCTCGCTGAAAGCTTGGGCGAGGAAGCTCACTGCGAACGGGCTCTTCTCGCCGACATAGCCGGCCGGAACGATCACGGTGGGGTAGCCGGCCGCCGCGCTGACGTTTGCATAGGCCGGCCCGGGAGCCACGATCGCATCGAGATCGTCGGCGGTTAAGGCAACGTTGATGGCTGCCCGCGATGACTGGACCGTCCCTTGAGCCTCGATGCCGGTATAGACACCCGGCATCGAATCGGACGCGATCAACAGGTTCTGCCCGTACTTGACCTTGTCGGGGTGCTCGTCGTTGTAAGCGACGATGTCGCTCAAGGTCCGGACCCGGAACGTGTCGGGGGTCTGATCAGCGAGGTACTGGTTGAGCGATCCCTTGAACTCGTTGGGGATGAAGCCGAGCTCGCTCAATCCCACGGCGCTCGAGTTGGACAGCTTGTCGGTCTGAACCAAGACCGCGCCCTGCTTCTCGAGCACGTCGAGGGCGGCTTGGAACAGGGCCGCTTGGGAGCCCCCGGCATCGTCGGGGTTGTAACCGATGCGGGCGCCCTTCAATCCATCCGCATCGAGGAACTTCGTGTAGTCCTTCGGCGCATCGCCGCTCTCGGCGGTGCGGGCATCCCTGTCATCGACACCTGCCATCGCGCCGAGCATGATCGCTGCGTCGGTGACGTTGCGTGTCATGGGGCCGGGTGTGTCGAAGCTTGGTGACAGCGGGATGATCCCGAACCGACTCAGCAGACCCGTCGTCGGCTTGATCCCAACGAGGCTGTTCGCCGAGCTGGGGCTCAAGATGCTCCCGGAGGTCTCGGTACCGACGGTCCCGGTTGCGAACGCCATCGAACCTGCGACACCGGAACCGGAGCTGGATCCACTCGGGTCTCCGAACGTGTACGCGTTGCGAACCTGGCCTCCGAGCGAGCTGTAACCGTTCGGCATGCTGAGGTCGACCCAGTTGGCGAACTCGGAGAGGTTCGTCTTGCCGAGGATGATCGCGCCGGCAGCCTTCAGCTTCGTAACGATCGTGGCTTCGTCCTTCGGGATACTTCCCTCGAGCGCGATCGATCCGGCCGTCGTCGGCATATCCAGGGTGTTGATGTTGTCCTTCAGAAGAACCGGGATCCCGTGGAGGGGGCCGCGTGACTTGCCTGCCTTGCGCTCGGCGTCGAGCTTCGCAGCGATCTTCAGTGCATCGGGGTTCAGAGCGCGGATCGCGTTGACGTGCGTGTTGTAGGCGTCGATCCGGGTGAGATAGGCCTGCACGAGCTCACGGCTCGTCGTCTTCCCCGACGCCAACGCTTTCTGCAGTTCGGGGATCGTTGTGGTCTGGAGGTCGATGCCGCCGACCGAGGGGCGGCACTCCCTGCCCCCAGCAGCGACAGCGGGGGAGCCCGACGCCACGAGGCTGAAGGCCACGGATGCCAGAGCAAGGCAAGAGACGAGGAGCTTTCTGGGTCCCATGCCTCAAGGCTTCGCCTCCGAGGGCCGGATTCCTACCCCAAGCAGGCCCGAGGTCGATAGCCCAACGAAACGCTCGCTAAGCGAGCATTATCTTGGGATATCGGGCCGGATTCCTACCTGTCGGTCAGGCGGCTCAGGATCCCGAGGATGAGCATCGCGGCGAGGACGGAACCGATCCAGGCCACGCCGTTCTGATCGCCAAACGCGGCCTCCCACACCTTGCTACCGATCGCGGCGCCCGCGATGCCGACGAAGATCGTGCCGAGACACCCGACCGGATCGGAGCGCTTGAGCAGGAGGCGAGCGAGGATCCCAACGAGCGAGCCGACGATGACCCACTCGAGGAGACCTACATCATTCAATGAGGCCCTCTTGCTTCAGCTTGAGTTCGAAGTCCTGCGGCACGTTCGCCGCGGACCGAGCGTCGTCCAAGGTGATCTGTCTGTCGCGGAACAGCGAGATGAGGGCTTGGTCGAATGTCTGCATCCCGTAGTAGCCGGATTCGGCAACGATGTCGTGGATGTGATGCGTCTTCTCCGAGTCGGCGACGCATTCACGGATGCGGCCGTTCATCACCATGATCTCGAGCGCTGCAGCGCGGCCCCCACCGATCTTCGGGATCAATCGCTGCGTGATGACCCCGGCCAAGGATCCACCCAATGTCTCGCGGATCTGCTTCTGTTGATGGGAAGGGAAGAAGTCGATGATGCGGTTGATGGTCTCCGCAACGTTCGTGGTGTGCAGGGTAGCGAGTACGAAGTGACCGGTCTCGGCCGCCTGTAGAGCGGCACTTACCGTCTCGAGGTCGCGGATCTCACCGACGAAGATGACGTCGGGGTCCTGGCGCATCGCCGCACGAAGCGCCGGTGCGAAGCCCATCGTGTCCTGCCCGATCTCGCGCTGGGTGACGACCGAGCGATCGTCCTCGTGCAGGATCTCGATGGGGTCCTCGATCGTCACGATGTGACACCGTCGGCTCTGGTTGATGTGTTTGATGATGGCGCCGCAGGTGGTGGTCTTTCCCGACGAGGTTGGACCGGTGATCAGCAGCAGCCCCCGATGCGATCCGGCAAGGCGCTCGATGACAGAGGGAAGTCCAAGCTCTTTGAAGTCGGGGGCCCCGGGGAGGATGCGTCGCGCTGCGATCCCCAAGGTTCCCCGCTGGCGGTGCACGTTGACCCTGAAGCGCCCGACCCCCGCCACGGAATGTGCGAAGTCCACCTCACCGTTGGCATCGAGGATGACTACCTCTTTCTTGTCGAGCATCGCGTGTGCATGACGATGGACCTCGTCGGGTTCGAGGTCGGGGTAGTCCAAGGGTTCGAGGTGCCCTGAGACCCTGATCGTCGGGGGAGAACCGACCTTCACGTGGAGATCGGACGCCTTCGCGTCGGCGATGTAACGGAGGAAGTCTTCGATGTGAGCCTTGCCCGGTTCGATGTCGAAGGGCGGCAGGGAGACCGGTTGTTCGAACTCCATCTCGTCCCCAGTGTCGAGGTCATCTGGGATCATGCCTTCATCGATGACCTCATCGATAGTTGCTTCCGCTGCCGCCGACCATGCTGCATCTGAAACTGCGTCGGCAGTGTCAGACGGGTCAGGAAATACCGGAGGCAGAGGTGGGATAGGCGGAACAGCAGGCACTTCGTCCATGGCGCACATTGTCCCATGGAGGTAGTGACGCCCGAAATGGGCTTTTCCAAATACCGTTGGCGTGTGGAAGTAGCGAAGCAACGTATGCGACGCATGGGATTGCTGGGCCCCCTCGTTAACGACCCGGTCGAAGTCGTCGAGAGCCATGTCGCGATGCAATCGCAGGATTTCGGTCCGGCCATGTGGTCGATCGGGCAACGACTGAAGGGTTTCGTCGAGGCAGACGTCGAACGCAAGGTCTCCGACGGCGCGATCCTGCGGACCCACGTGATGCGACCCACATGGCATCTCGTATCTCGCCGTGACCTGCGATGGCTCATGGCACTGACCGGGCCCCGGGTGCAGCAAGGCGTCGCATCCCGTTACCGCCGGTTGGGACTGGACCCCAAGACGCGTTCGAAGGCCGAGCGGGTGATCGCGAAGGCCTTGGAGGGTGGCAACCACCTCACCCGGGCCGCGCTCGCCGACAGGCTCCGCGGCGCCGGCATCGACCACGATGGCCAGCGTCTGCCCCACCTGCTGTCGCACTGCGAGTTGGAGTTGGTGATCTGTAGCGGCCGCGTGCGGGACAAACACCAGACCTACGCGCTGTTCGATGAACGGGTTCCGAAGGGACGTGCGTTCGATCGCGATCGTGCCCTGACCGCTTTCGTGGGTCGCTACCTCGGTAGTCACGGTCCGGCGACCCTGAAGGACATGTCGTGGTGGTCAGGCCTGACCGTTACAGATCTACGCGCCGGCCTCGAGGACCTCGGCGATGAGGTCACCCAAGAGCGGGTCAAGAACGTGACGTTGTGGTCGCTCGGAGATGCGCCCCGTGGGGGAGCGCGCAAGGAACGCGTCCAGCTGCTGCAGGCCTACGACGAGTTCGTCGTCGGGTACACCGAGTCTCGCTACTTGGACGATCCCAGAGCGGCTAAGGCGAAGGAGGCGTTCGTGGATCGGACCATGCCGACCGGGATCGTCATGCTCGGCTCCCGGGTGGTCGGTCACTGGCGACGTTCGACCAAGGACAAGACGATCGGAGTCGAGGCCCTGCTCTACGAGGACCTGCGGGGGCCGGGCGCCACCGCGCTCGAAGTCGCTGCACGCGACCTCGGGCGTTTCGCCGCCAAGGAGTCACATCTGATCGTCCAGCGTCACACGTGAAGAAGTACCCACTGCAACGTAACGAACCCAACGGCGCCGGCGATCGCTAGGACCACAACCAGCAGGTAGACGCGGGGGAACCGGTCGCGATCATTCGATAGGAGTCTCGGAAGTAGGAAGGCAAGCACCGCGAGCACGATGAGAACGACGACATCGACGATCCGCTGAGGTTCGAGGCGGAGGTTCCAAGCCCACGCTCTGCGGTCTTTCGCGAGCCAAAGGGTCTCCGATAGCAACATGGCCGACGGCGCCGCGAGCGCGAGCAGCGCTACCCGTCGATGTCGGTGGGATAAGGTGAGAGCTCCGCAGAGGCCCATGATCGGGCCGACGATCAGGGCAACAGCGGTCCAGATGATGTCCCGTATCCCATGCAGATAAAGCGCGGGGGTAAAGACGTAGAAGGCGACCATCCCGAGGACGAGTGCGCCGGCACCGGCGATCGCGCCGCGACGCGGCTCGCGCGTCCATCGTCCGAGGAACAGGGCCGCGAGTCCCCACGGGGATGCGAGGTTCGCAACGAGGACAAGAGCTCGAGGTCGCCCAGGTCCCTCGCCGAAGACCGATAAGGCGCCGAGTGCTCCTCCGACGAGCACGGTCGCGAGTAGAACGCGTCCGAGCTTGTCGCTAGCCCCATGTGCACCCATCGGGGCCCATCTTCTGTCATCACGCCCGTCGCGCTAGGGCTCCTCGACCGTGGGTCGCTGCCCGGTTAGGTCGCGCAGCTCCAAGATCAGCTCCAGCTTGTCGATGGCCGTAGACATCGCCTCGGTGAAAGCCGGAAGGAAATCTTCATCGACGGTCACGAGGATCGGATCGTCGATGTGTACATCGCGTATGTGACTCGCCAGAATCTCTCGCCCCATCCCAGTACTCCTTCTCTCTTGCCACCGCGTCCCTGACATCGGCGGGTTACCAGGTACTCCTCGATACCTCGTTCGGGTAGAACACCTCCCCCGACATGAGGGGGCCGCGCTTAGCCCTCGAAGGCCCTTGCCCGGCCCGGAGAGTCGTGTTCGAGTGTGGTCCCCGACCAACAGGAGGCGTGATGGGTCCCGACCGGGCGAAGCAGTTCATGAAGAAGAACTCAGATCAGATCCCCGCAGGCGAGAACGCGCAGGGCGTGATCATCGCGGAGGCCAAGGGCGGGGCGTGGCGCCGAGGGTGGGCCGAAGCAGCCGGCGAGGGGCAGGACTCGGACGAGCATGCGGATTCCGAAAAGGCCCGGGGAGAAGCTCGCCAGGCAGGAGGCGGAGGGGATGCGGCAGCATGGCCTGCGGCGACGATCTTCTGGTGTGTCATCACCGACAAACAGCTGCACGTGTTCGAAGGAGCGGTGAACACTCAGAACCTGGGGGCCGGGAAGGCCAGCTACCCGCTCGAGCGGATCAAGAGTATGGACTACGACAAGAAGCTGTTGATCTCCAAGCTGACGGTGAACTTCCAAGACGGTTCCGCGATCGAGCTAGACGTCAGTAAGCAGAAGGTGCAGCCGTTCATCGACGCGACGCAGAAGGTCTAGAGCTTCCCCGTCCAACGGAGGACATCGAGACCGCGGTTGTAGTCGAGGGAATAAGCGATTTCGTCATTGATCCAGTAGACCGCGCTTGTCGACCCGCCGAAGGGTAGGAAGTAACCGACCTCGGTGATCTTGCCTTTGTCGCTCACGTCGAGGAAGCGGATGCCGTGCTCGAAGTACGCGGAAGCAACGAGCCCGCCGTTGTGGAATGAAGGGTGCGCCTCGTGCCAGTGGGTCGAGCAGCTGAGGTCCGCGGGCGGGCTGCCGTCGATGTAGGTGCCGTTGGACACGCGGTACTCGTCGATCATCGTGAACGTGTGGTTCTTCTTCCACTTGGTTGCGTCCCACGTCATGAAGGCAGCGGCCCCGTCGTTGCACTGGGGGTGGATGTTCGTCTCGCCTGCGAGCAGGAGGAACTTGTCCTTGCCGTTCCCGGGCCAGCGTGGTGTGTGGATGAAACGGCCGTCCTTCGGCTGCTCGCCGACGGCGAGAACCTTCGGGTGAAGTGGGTCCTTTCGAACGTCGAGCAACATGACCGGCTGGGATGCGGTGAGGACGCGGCCGGGAGCGACCTCTTCGACGTCGTGCGCGCTCGTCGCGGGCAGGCCCTCGCCCCACTTCTCCTTCAACAACTTCGGAGCGGAGGGATCCCGTAGATCGATGATCGAGCCGTTCGAGTTGTAGACGTAGGCGCAGTCGAGGATGCAGCTCGAGGTGTGGGAGGTCGCGTTGGGGAGCTCGGCGATGATCTGGGGGTTCGTCTTATCTTCGGTGGAGACGATGTAGAGGCTGCCGGTGATGTCGTTCGGAACGACGAGCAATTCACCGTTGCCGTCGAGGTCCTCGCGACTTAGGTAGACCTCCTGAGGCATCGGCAGGAACCCGACCATCTGCGGGTCCTCGGGGTTCTTGATGTCGAAGATCATGATCTTGTTCTGGTCGTTGGCATAGAACCAGCCATCGATCAGGCGGCCGCCGACACCATCCTGCGCGAGCGGGACGTGGCGGATCCATTCGACGTTGTCGGAGCTGAGACCACCGCCTGAGGGACCATCCAGTAAGGAATAGGTGGCGGCCGAGCTGGGGGGCACGACGAGGACCGCGATGGCCAGTGCCATCGCAACGAGCAGCGAGATCCGCTTCATTTCGGTGCCTCCCAAGGAAGTAGTTCCTCCTAGGTTCGGCTCCGACGGCCTATTCCCTCCATCGCTCCTATCATCAGCATGTGGGGGCAGGGGCCAGACACCGGGCGTGTCTAGGGCGAGCAGCGATGGGCGCGCTCGTCCTTCTGGGATTCCTGCCGGCGGTATCGAGCCGGGCCGCGACGGTCATCACCGTCAATACAGCTACCGACAGCGACGCTGAGTGCACCGTCGACGAGTGCAGCCTGCGCGAGGCAATCGAGCTCTCCAACCAGTTGGCAGGGAAGGACACAATCGCGTTCTCCATCCCGGGGACCCCTCCGCCCGCGATCCAACCGGTCGCATCCTTCCCGACGATCATCGACCCGGTCGCGATCGATGGGACGACCCAGCCCGGATACAACGGTGCTCCGCTCGTGGAGATCGATGGATCCCTACTGAACAACCCTGGTGCCTACGGAGAAGGCCTGACGTTGTGGGCCAGCGACTCGCTCATCCGTGGTCTCGTGATCCATGGGTTCGAGGGCGGTTCTGCTCTGACGATCCAAGCCGATCGGTTGATCGATGGGTCGGGCGGCGACAACAACGTAGTGCAGAACAATTACCTCGGAACCTCTCGTGACGGGTTGCACGCGGACCAGAACTTCTTCGGCCTGATCCTGAACAAGACCCAAGGAAACTTGATCGGAGGGGCATCTCCCAGTGAGGCCAACATCATTTCCGGAAACTACGAGGGGATCAACATCTCGCCGGGTTCTGGTGCGGGCACGCGCATCATCGGTAACAAGCTCGGGACCGATCCGACCGGAACGATCCCGGTTGGAAATACCGGGCAAGCGATCCGACTCGATGGATCCGACTACACCATCGGTGGCGCCGGGACCGGCGAGGGCAACATCATGTCGGGCAACGCCGGTGATGGCTTTGAGATCGTGTCCCCGTCCGCTTCCGGCAACGTGATCCAGGGCAACCGCATCGGGATCGGGTCGGACGGTCGGAACCTCGGCAACCTCGGCGGTGCGGGAGTCGTGTTCGCCGGCGAGGCACACGACAACCTCATCGGCGGAACCTTGCCTGGCGAGGGAAACGTTATAGCGAACAACGGGTACGGCGGCATCTATACGTATGACGGGGTCGGCAACAGTTTCTTGGGCAACTCGATCTACAACAATCAGCAGCCAGGCATCGACCTGCTCGTATCGTCATCTGGCGGACCGACACCGAACGACGCCAACGATGCCGACCAAGGCGCCAACAACCTCCAGAACTTCCCGGTGTTGTTATCGGGCGAGGTGGTTGGGAGCTCCGCATCGATCACGGCTCGCTTGCGTTCGACACCCAACTCGGTTTTCCGCGTCGAGTTCTTCGACAATGGAACCTGTGACCCGACGGGTTTCGGCGAGGGTCGCTACCCGATCGGTGCGACCTCTGTCACGACCAGCGACGTGGGTGAGGTGACGTTCGATTTCGGTGCACCCGTCCCCGCGTTAACGGCGCACCAGTTCACGGCCACCGCGACCGATGCTGCGGGCAACACTTCGGAATTCTCTCGTTGCCTGAAGGCGGGTCAAACGGGGACCGAACCGACGCCAACGCCCGGCTCGACCGTGAGTCCCAGTCCCACCCCCAGCGGTTCGCCCGGCCCCACGACGCCGCCTCCACCCGACAGCGCGGATGTATCGGTTACGCAGTCGGTCCATCACGCCGGCCGATTCTTCCCGGATCCCGGCCCCCTCCTCGAAGGGCCTCCGGAGATCCCCGACGAGTTGTGGATCGTCTACGAGATCTCCAACGACGGACCTGCTGGGACCGACGTGACCTTCAGGGTCCACGCCGACACCTTCGATTACAGGAGGCCGGGCGCGCCGGGCTATGACTTCTGGACGGTCCCCATGCGGAACACCGGGTCGACTCACGACGGTGGCTCCAACGCGTGCAACCGGAAGTTGGTGTGTCGCTTCCGCCTCCGTGCTGGCAGTTCCTTCACCTACATCCTCGACGCCGAAGCGAACGCCCCAGGTCCGTTCAGCATTTATGGGACAGCGAACGGTGAGGCACCGGATCCCGATGGATCGAACAACAAGAGCGCTCTCTTCGACCGCCGGGTGACGTGTTCGATCACAGGGACGCCGCAGGCTGACCGTCTGACGGCGACGGCGGAACCGGATTCGATCTGCGGAGGCGCCGGCGATGACCGTTTGATCGCAGTAGGCAAGCTCGACAAGATCTTCGGGCAGGCGGGCAACGACGTTCTGAGCGGCAAGCCCGGCAACAACCAGAGTTTCCTTGGCGGAGATGGCTTCGACATAGCGACGTTCAAAGATGCGTCTGGCCCAGTGAGCATCTCATTGCACGTGCGTACCGCCGGAGGCAGAAGCGCATACGAGATCGAAGGAGCAGTCGGGTCACGGTTCGGCGACTACATCACGGGATTGCTAGGTGCGGACAAGCTTTGGGGAGGGCCGGGTAACGACCGCATCGCAGGACGATCGGGATCTGATCAGGCTTGGGGTGGGGGAGGTGATGATCGATTCATCACTGTCGACGATTCGATCGATGACGTCGATGGGGGGTCGGGAAACGACATCACGCAATCGGACTCCGGTGACCATGTCAGATCGGCGTCACGATCGAGCTCGCCGACCTTCTACCTGGACCCCGTGTAGCGATCTTCGGCCCTCGTAGCGTAGGACACAAGAAAGTGGCCCCCTCAGACCTGAGGGGGCCACTTTTTATCTTGGGGTGAGTAGGTACCTGCTACGTCGTCGGCTTCACCACGATCCTGGCCTCCATCGGGTGGAGCATGCAGAAGACCTTCCAACCTTTATCCGAGGAGCGGGCCTTGAACTTCATGTCGAAGTTCGTCAGACCGAACT
>JAXDJQ010000082.1:0-5497 GCA_034667565.1 Actinomycetota bacterium | reverse complement strand
TCCTTCTGTTCTGCGAACTTGGCTACGTCGTTCACGAACTTCATGGCGAGGGCGAAGTCGTCGAACTCGAAGACCTTCTCGATCGTTTCCCCCTCGCGCTCCCAGTCGCCGAGCTCGTCAAGGCGTTGTTCGATCTCTTCGTCGTCGAGCAGGTCGCTCACTCTTGGATCCCTCCCGGAACTTCAGTGATTGTCGGGGGGAATGTACACAATGCCGGGGAGGGTGCAAGCCGGAGCCCCTCGCCCGAGCCCCATCGGAGAACAGGTCGGGGGCTATAGTCCCGGGCCTATGGAATATGGGATCGGTATCGGCGGGCCCCTATCGATGATCGGGCCGATGGCCAAGATGGTCGAAGACGCCGGCTTCGAGTCCTGCTGGGCGGCCGAGACCACGAACACGGCCTTCATCACCTGTGCCGCCGCGATCCAGGCGACCTCGAAGATCACGGTAGGCACCTCGATCGCTCTGGCCTTCCCCCGGTCACCGACCATCACCGCCATGGAGACATCGGATCTCGACGAGCTCTCCGGAGGTCGGTTCATCGTCGGTCTCGGGACCCAGGTGAAGCGGATCAACGAGGAACGGTTCTCCGTGAAGTTCGAGCACCCGGCCCCCAAGATGAAGGAATACGCCCAGGTCATGCGCACGGTGTGGGCTGCGAACCGGGGCGAGGATCGGATCCACGAAGGTCGTTTCTACACGGTGACCCGTCCGGTTTTCGGGGCGAAGCGCAATCCACCCCCGCGTGACGTACCGATCTACTTCGCAGCCGTAGGCAAGATCATGGCCCGCACCTGCGGCGAAGTTGCCGACGGCTTGCTCGCCCATCCGATCGCGTCGCCCAAGTACCTCGAGGAAGTCGTCAAGCCCGCGATCGCCGAGGGGGCCGAGCGGGCAGGACGGAAGTCCGAAGAGTGCAACCTCACCGCCGACTGGCTCATGTCCATCTCCGATGACGTCGATATGGCTCGTCGCGAGGTCAAGCTGCAGATAGCGTTCTATGCCACGACCCGCACGTACAGCCCGATCCTCGAGCTCCATGGAAAGGCCGACATCGTTCCCGATCTGCGCGCCGCGCTGGAGGCCAAGGACAAGGAACGGATGATCTCTCTGATCGATGACGAGCTGTGCGATGCGATGGCCGCCGCCGGGCCCGCCGACGAGGTCAAACAGAAGATCGAGTCGTGGAGCCACATCGCCGACAGGTTGATGTGTGCCGGCCCCTGGTATGGGCCCGACCCCGGCCGGATGATGGAGAACTACACCGCGATCGTGGAGACCTTCGGCAACAAGTAAAGCGGAGTCGGCTGCGCCGATCCTGTTGCTGAGCCGGTGTCGACCTAGTCGACACATGTCTCAGTAGTTAGGCGGCAGGTCGATCTGGCTTCGGAAGGTAATCGTCCGCGTGTCCTAGTGGTGTGAACGAGAAGACCATCGGGATCACGATCGTTAGCAACCCGATGCCTGCGAATACCGCCGCTACGTTGTCTGTGGCCTCGATGATGTATCCACCGAGGACCGCCCCGAGTGGGATGGCGGACCAGGCCAGCACGCTGGCGATGCTCATGACGCGGCCCAACATCTTGTTCGGAACGATGGCCTGTCGCAGGCTGCCCGTGTTGATGTTGAACAGGATGCCCAATCCCGATGCGATCGCCCCGATGATGGCCGCGGGCCAGAACAGGCGCATCTGCGAGAAGATGAAGATGCCCAAGCCATTCATCATCAGTGCAGTCAGGGCCACCTTGCTGAATGACCACCTCTTGCGTAGCTTGCCGGCCAATAGCCCAGTGATGACGATCCCTGCGCTCCCGGCAGCGAACAAGATGCCGATCTGACTGTCCGTAGCATGCAAGCGTTCCTTCGCGAAGAGGACCTCCTCCGCGTAGAACCCTCCGTTCACGAAGTTGACGATGGCCATCATCAACGAGATGTTGCGCAGCACGGGGTGCTTGAGGACATAGCTCAAGCCCTCTCTCACGTCGTGCCAGATAGTGGTCGGGTCTGTCTCGGTCTCGTCATCCGTGTTGAAACGTTTGCGCACTAAGGCGATGGAGATCGCGCTCACGAGGAACGACGTAGCGTCCACCCAGATCAGGTCGTAGATCGCGATCAGGGCTAGCAAAGCGCCACCGATCAAGGGGCCGATGATCTGAGCGGCGGAATAGCTCGCTTGGATGCGCCCGTTCGCCGTGACGAGATCGTCCTGAGAAACGAGGCTCGGTATCGCTGCGAACTCTCCCGCGTCGAAGAAGATCGACAAGGTGGAATTGATGAAGCCCACCGCGTAGATCCACCACACGGGCAACTCGCCCCAGATCGCCAGGGCGGGGATGGTCGCAACCATGAGTGCCCGGCCGAGGTCGGTGAGGATCATCATGCGCTTGCGTTCGACGCGATCCACGAAGGCGCCGATCACCAGTCCGAACAACAGGTAAGGCAGCATCTGTGCGGCAACTTGCAGCGCAAGGTTCACTGCAGATCCGGTGAGCTTGAATATCAGCAGGGGCAGGATGAAGTTGCTGACCGAGTCGCCGAGCTTGGAGATCGTCTGGCCGATCCAAAACGTCCAGAAGTCTCTGCTTATCGGACCGGGAGGCTCTGCCACTCCACGCGGTTCCGTCACGGCTTAGACCTGTTGCTGGGTACTGATCACTTCCACGCGGTCGGCCTTCCAGCCGCCATCCTGGGTGTCGATCAACGTGATCTTCAGGACGTAATCGATCGTCGTTCCTGCGGGATTGCTATTCGACTGAGCGGTCTGCGTCACATTCATCAGAGCGATCGCTTCGGAACCGCTCTGGAAGTAGACATCGGGGCCCTGCAGGACGCTCCCTCGTGATGACGCAGAGGCTTCCTCCAAGGCGGTCCCCAGACCGGCCCCCGACGACAAGACTTCTTCGTACTGCTCCCGGAAGTTGCCGGTCGCGATACCGAGCATCTGGTCGGACACCTTTTCGAGATTCGTTGAGTCGTAGTTGAGCAACAGGTTCGCGACGCGCTGCGAGACCTCCTTGACCTCGGGCACCTGCTCGGACAGGGCGCTGCCGACGTCCTCGGAGGAGACATCGCTGGAAAGGAAGAGGTATCCGAATACCGCAGCTGCGCAGAGGGCAACGACGAGCGCCGCGATCAAGGCAGCGAGCAATCCGCGACGGGGGCCCGGCTTCTGCTCCGGAAAGGCCGCCGGTATCTCTTGGTCTACCGAGAGATCGCCACCGAGCTCGTCGCGGCGCGCGCTTTCATCCATGACATCCATCCTAGGGGTGGGCGAGGGATCAGACGCCGTTTAGGTAGAAGAGCGTCCAGGACCAGTCGGACATGCGCGCCGGAAGTGTTGATCCGCTCGAGGTCGCCGGAAGCCCTGCACCTGGCAGGAACCCGAGAGCGTCACCGTTATCGGTTCCCGATACTTGCTGATCCGAGCTCGACTGTTGCTGCCCGGTGTTCTGACACCGGAGGTGCTTGTTGGGAGGCCGTTCGGACCGGTCCGACGGCGACCGGCGTGGGGTGCCGTAACTGCACGCGGGGTTGTTGTTGTCCTGCACCAGACCGAAACGGATCATCCCAGTGCCGGGTTCGAACGACTTGTTGGCGCCCTCGAGAGCCTTGGGAAGGAACTTGAGGATCCTGTTGAGATCGTCGGCGTGGTCGGCCTGGATGTCGTTCACCTCACCGAACCGGATCAGGAACTCGTTCACGGCGGCGCGGTTCTCCTTGAGCAGTGCCAACGCTTCATCCGACGTTAGGTTCGTGTTGCGCATCAGACGTTCGATGTTTTCGGTGCTCAGGGCGAGTGACTTACTCACGGTTACCAGCTGGTGCACTGCGGTCTCGAAATCGTCCCGTGAGTTGAGGAACGCGTCCCCTACCTGCGTGCCGGAACGGAGGATCCCTTCGAACTCCGGAGCGCGTTCCGCGAATACCTCGGCGAGGTCCGCGGTCGACTCGATGATCGTTGCGATGTCGGGCCCGGTGCCCGAGAGGCCGATCCCGAGAGCGTCGATGGCGCCCTTCAGATCCTCCGGTGGAACGCCACGCAGGACCGCTTCCAAGGTGGTGAGCAGTTCCTGGGTACTGACCGGGATGGATGTCTGTGCGATAGGGATCGTGTCGCCGTCGGCCAGCATCGGGCCGTCGTCCGTTGCAGGGAGGAGGTCTACGAATTGTTCACCGACCGCGCTCTTGAACATGACCCGCGCTTCGATGCCATCGGCTGGGATCTCGATCTCTTTCCTGATGAATAGCTGGATCTCCACCCCTTCGTCGACGACGTTGAGATCGCCGACCTGCCCCACGGTCACGCCCCGATAGGTGACCTCTTGGTTCGTGAAGACACCACCGGCGTCCTCGAAGATCGCTTTCACCATGTAGCGGTCCTGAAGCACGGCGAGGACCTGAGTCGCCATCGCGTACGACAGGCCGAGACCAAGGACCAAGAACGCGATGAGGTTGATCCTGACCCTCATCTTCGGGCTGATCTTCATCGCCCACCCGCCAGAGGTCGCATCAGGATCATCTCGGTTCCGTTGGCAGGGAGCTCTTCGGTTGACGAGCCGGCGCTACCGACACCGCCCCCGTCGCTCTGCGGGCAATTGTCGCCTGCATCGAAGTCTTCGGCCCCCGCGAGGCAAACGTCTAGTTGCAGATAATCGCCCGGCATCGACTCCGGCCAATAGCGCGAGAACGCCGCCAGCGTGGTGAGGGTCTTACGCAGGTTCGCGCTGTTCGCGACGAGGGTATCCAGCACCGGACGGAGATCTTGGAACTGCTTGTTCAGACCGTTGTCGGTTGCCGCGAGCAGTTGGACCGAGATCTTCGTGAACCGATCGAGCGAGAACAAGAGGGTCCGTAGCCCGTTCTTGTTGTCGGCGAGCACGCCGGACGACTCCGCGAACGATCTCAGGAAGCGCTGGAGGACCGGGGTCTGCTGGATCAAGGTCGCGGCAACCGAATCGAGGTGGTCGACGGCACCGGCGATCTCTGACTTGCGATCGGCAAGGAGGTCGGTGAAGTCTCGAAGGTCGAGCAAGACATCCCGCAACTCGTCCGCGTGATCGCTCAGGATCTTTGCCTGGGACGACGTGAACCGGTTGATCTGTTCCAGGTTTCCGGTGCCGAGGACGCCGGCCAGTTTCGCGAAGATCTCTTCGAGCTCGGTCGCCTTGGATGTCTGATCGGACTCGAGGATCGCGCCGTCCTCGAGGAACGGTCCGCCCTCCGACTGCGTCTGGAGATCGACGAACTTCTCACCCAAGAGGGAAGTGGTTCGAACGACGGCGATGACATCGTCGGGGATCTTCTCGCCTGGGTTCAGACACATCGTTACCTGTGCCTCCCAGCCATCGAGCTCGATCTTCTTGATCGTCCCAACCCTCACGTCGGACGACTGCACGTTGGCGTTCTCGACCAGGTCGCCCACCTGCTCGAACTTGCCGATGATCTCGGTCCCGTTGCAAGCGGTCTCGAAGCCCAGCGCGGCACACGAAGACATGAG
>JAXDJQ010000081.1:0-3454 GCA_034667565.1 Actinomycetota bacterium | reverse complement strand
CCATACGCCGGTAGGTCGTCATCTTGCCGCCGGTGATACCGACGATGCCGTCAGCGATCTCGTAAACGGCGTGCTTGCGGGAAAGGTCGGCTGTCGAGCCTGCCTTGCCTTGGATCAAAGGACGGAGGCCCGCATACGCCCCCGCGATGTCTTCGGGGGTCAAGCCGAGGCCGAATACCCCGTTCAGTGAATCGAGAACGTAGTTCCGGTCGTCTTCCTCGACCGTTGGGTGGTCGATGCTTCCGTCGTAATTCGTGTCAGTTGTCCCGACCAGGACGGCATCAAGCCATGGAAGGACGAAGAGCATCCGCTTTCGGGCGACGTCGGGGATGAACGCCGCGGTCTCGAGAAGGGGCACAGCATCGCGCCGGAACAACAAGTGGATGCCTTTCGAGGGGCGAAGTCGTGGGTCGGCTCCGTTGCGTGCCTGCTGTTCGAGCTTGTCGGCCCACACGCCGGCCGCGACGATCACCCGCCGGGCGAAGATCTCGAGTGACGTCTGGTCGACGGTGTTCCTCACGTTCGCGGAACAGACGTCTTTCCCTCCAACCAGGTCCACGACTTCCGCGTAGTTGCAGACCATCGCGCCGCGATCCGACGCCTGGACGATGTTCTCCATGACGAGTCGAACGTCGTCCGTGATGGCGTCGTAGAAGAGGAAGCCCCCGCGGATCTTTCCGGGAGGTAGTGCAGGGACCAGAGCTTCTGTCTCCGGGCCACTCAGATAGCGATGCACCTTCATGTTTTTGAAACTCGCCAGTGCGTCGTATGCCCACAGACCCACACCGAACTGAACCCGCCTCTTGCGATCCGAAACCGGTAATGCCATCGCGATGGGTTCGACGAGGTGGGGGGCGAGGCGTCGTAAGAGATCACGTTCCGTGCACGCTTCCCTCATCAGCGCGAAATCGCGTTGCTCGAGGTATCTCAAGCCCCCGTGGATCAGTTTGGAGGACTTGCTCGAAGTTCCCGACGCGAAGTCGCTCCGCTCCACGAGCCCTACGGTCAACCCGCGAGCAACAGCATCGAGGGCGATACCGGCCCCCGTGATCCCTCCGCCGACGACGAGCACATCCAGTGGCCTCTCGGGGGTCGTCGCCGCGAGGCGCTCGAGGGCGTCGGCCCGGGAGGGTAGTCCGCTCACAGAAGCCCTGCTATCCATCTGATCAGGGTTGCCGCGCCGAGGATGACGAGGACAACGCCAACCAGAACGAGCGGTCCCAGCCACCAGTCCACCTGGCGGCCCAGGGGATCGTCGTCGTCCTCGAGGCCGCGCCGCACCACGAGTTGCGGACCGCCCAGTTGGTTGAAATGGAGATGCTCCCGCGTCCCTTCAACGACATCGGCCAGACCTTGTAAGAGGTCCATCAGCTCTTGGTCGTCAACGGTCACGGTTGCTTCGGTTAGGGGCTCGCCGCTCCGGTCCTCGATCCTCATCGCACGGCTATTCTCCCGTACATGCCTGCGGACATTCGCCTTCTCGACGACGACCAGAAAGCGTTGGTAGGGATGGTTCGCGAGTTCTCTGATGAGGTTCTTCGACCTGCCGCAGCCGGTTACGAGGAGCGATCCGAAGATCCGGCCCCCCTGTACAAGCAGTTGGCCGGTCTGGAGCTCACGGGGATCCCATACCCCGAGATCTACGGCGGCGGCGGCCAGCCCTACGAGACGTACCTGATGGTGGTCGAGGAGATCGCCCGGACTTACCTTGCAGTTGCGATCGGCCTGTCCGTTCACACCTTGTGCTCCTTCGCGGTCGCCACCTTCGGGAGCGAAGAGCTCAAGGCCGACGTCCTCACGAAGCTGTGCGCGGGGGAGTGGTTCGCTGCCTACTCGTTGTCCGAGCCGAGCTCGGGATCCGATGCGGTTGCACTCAGTACGAAGGCCGTCAAGGACAACGGTAGCTATCGTCTAACGGGCTCGAAGGTCTTCTGCACCCGTGGTGATGAAGCCGACGCTGTTTTGGTGATGGCGCGCACCGGCGAGCAAGGCGCGAAGGGCATAAGTGCCTTCATCGTCGAGAAGGGCACGGACGGCTTCGGCGGCTCGAAGAAGGAAGACAAGATGGGTTGGCGCTCGTCGCCGACATGGATGCTCGCTCTCGATGACGCAGTGGTTCCTGAGGGGCGGCGCGTGGGTGACGAAGGCGAGGGTTTCCGGATAGCCCTCGCGTCCCTCGACTCTGGCCGCCTCGGCATCGCTGCATGCTCGATCGGGCTGGCCCAGGCGGCGTTCGACGAGGCTCTCTCCTTCACGAAGGAGCGGGAGCAGTTTGGCAAGCCGGTCGCGCACAACCAAGGCGTTCAGTTCATGCTCGCCGACATGGCTACCAAGATCGAAGCCGGTCGTGCCTTGTACCAGAAGGCGGCCCGTCTCCGCGATCGTGGCGAGGACTATTCGATGCAGGCCGCCCAGGCGAAGCTCTTCTGTAGCGATGCCGCGATGAGAGTCACAACGGACGCGGTGCAGTTGCACGGTGGCTACGGATACATCAGCGAGTACCCGGTCGAGAGGTTCATGCGCGAGGCGAAGGGCCTTCAGATCGTCGAAGGTACGAACCAGATCCAACGTTTCGTCATCGGACGCCGACTCACACAGTCATGAAGGCGTTCATCACCGGCGCCACCGGATTCGTCGGTGGAAACCTGGCGGCGAAGTTGATCTCTCGAGGAGACGAGGTGATCGCCCTCGTCCGATCACCGTACAAGGCGGGTGAGCTCACCCGTCTCGGAGCCACGCTCGTTCAGGGCGATCTAGACAGCGTGGAATCGATGCGTGAAGGCATGCGTGGGTGTGACTCCGTGTTCCATGTGGCCGCCGGCTACAAGGTCGGTGTATTCGAGGATGGTTGTGAGGAGATGCGGCGAGCGAACATCGTGGGCACCGAGAACGTCCTTGGTGCGGCGGTCGATGCCGGTGTGTCCCGCATCGTGTACGTATCGACCATCGGTTACTACGGCAACACGCGTGGGCAGGTCGTCGACGAGACCTATCAACGTACCGACAAGGACTGGCTTACCTGCTATGACGAGACGAAGTTCAAGGCACACGAGGTCGCCGATCGCTTCATCGCCGAGGGCGCTCCGGTGCTCATCGCCCAGCCGGGAGGCATCTACGGGCCCGGCGATACGTCCGACCTGAGCGTGATGCTCGATCAGGTCAAGAAGGGGCGTCTGAAGCTCGCGATGATGCCGGGGGTTGGGTTCAACTTCGTGCACATCGATGACGTCACCGATGGTTTGCTGCTGATCCACGACAAGGGACGGGTGGGGGAGAGCTACAACCTGGGGGGCGAGCTCACCACCCTTGGGGTTCTCCTCGAGAAGGTGGCGATCCTGGCGGGCCGGAAGCCGCCCAGTCGAGAGCTACCTCTCCCCGTGATCAAGGCGTCGGTGTGGCCGTGGCGATTCGTCGGGCCCCTCTTAGGCTTTCCACCGAACCTGAAGGAACTGAT
>JAXDJQ010000080.1:0-3294 GCA_034667565.1 Actinomycetota bacterium | reverse complement strand
TCCAGACAATTCGGAGTCGATGGGTACCGCCTTCACGATCAGTGTCGATGCCCGGCACAACACGACGACGGGGATCTCTGCGGCCGATAGGGCCGAGACCGTCCGTACCTTGATCCATGCGGATACGAAGCCCCATGATCTGGCGCGGCCCGGACACATCTTTCCTTTGCGCTATGTACCGGGTGGGGTGCTCCGACGTGCCGGCCACACCGAGGCCTCTGTCGATCTTGCCCGCATGGCCGGCTTGTACCCTGCCGGTGTCTTGTGCGAGGTCGTCAATGACGACGGCACGATGGCCCGCCTGCCGGAGCTCGAGGTCTTCGCTGAGAAGCACGGCCTTTTGCTGATCTCGATCGCAGACCTGATCGCGTACCGCCGTCGTTCAGAGAAGTTGGTCGAGCGGGTTACCGAGGCGCGCATCCCCACAGCGTTCGGTACGTTCCGAGCACTGGCTTACGAGAGTCACGACGGGCGCATGCATGTAGCCCTAGTAAAGGGAACGCCTGAAGGTAAGCCCAACGTATTGGTTCGGGTGCACTCCGAATGTTTCACCGGGGACGTCCTCGGGAGCATCCGTTGCGATTGCGGCATCCAACTCAATGAGGCGATGCGCAAGATCGATGAAGAGGGTGAAGGCGTCGTGGTCTACATCCGGGGTCACGAGGGCCGTGGGATCGGCTTACGACACAAGCTCGAGGCGTATGCCCTTCAGGACGAGGGCTTCGACACGGTTGAGGCGAACGTTGAGCTCGGTTTCTCGGCCGATGCTCGTGATTACGGGGTTGGAGCGCAGATCCTGGCCGACCTCGAGCTTTCTACGATGCGACTGCTGACGAACAACCCCACCAAACGGGCGGGGCTCGAGGGGTACGGTCTCGAGATAGTCGAGCGGGTGGCGATAGAGAGCGTGCCGAATTCGGAGAACCTCCGTTATCTGCAGACGAAGCGCGAGAAGCTCGGCCATATCCTTGAAACGCTTCAAGTTTCCGACGCGGACAGCAAGGAGGAAGGCGCCTGATGGCACCGGTGCACTACGAAGGCTCGTTCGAAGCTAAGCACCTCAGGGTCGCCATCGTCGCGTCCCGCTTCAACGAAGCCATCGTGGAGCGCCTGGTCGAAGGTGCTCTCGAGTGCCTGAAACAACACGGTGTTTCAGACGAATACACCGCGACGGTCTGGGTTCCGGGGGCTTTCGAGCTGCCGGTCACGGCCAAGCGCGTTGCCTCCTCGGGCGAGTTCGATGCGGTTGTTTGCGTGGGCGCGGTGATCAGGGGTGACACACCACATTTCGACTACGTTGCCGGCGAAGCCGCGCGCGGGATCACTGACGCGTCGATGGAAACCGGAGTGCCGATCACGCTGGGCGTGCTCACGACGGACACGATGGAACAAGCAGAAGATCGTGCGGGCGGACCGGTAGGGAACAAGGGGTTCGAGTCTGCTCTTGCGGCGATCGAGATGGCGAACCTCTTCTCTTCGTTGCCGAAACCTCAAACGGAGTTCTGATGCTCAAGTTGGTGGTGCCCAAGGGTTCGCTCGAGAAAGCGACTTTCGATCTCTTCGAAGCTGCCGATCTGAAGATCGGACGTGCTTCCGACCGGGAATACCGGGGGTCGGTGAACGATCCCCGCATCTCCTCGGTCGCGATCCTTCGTCCTCAGGAGATTCCGACCTATGTCGAGGATGGGTTCTTCGATGTCGGCGTGACCGGTGAGGACTGGATCGCGGAGACGGGTTCGGAGGTGGTCAAGGTGACCGCCCTCGAGTACTCGAAGCAGACGGATCTGCCGGTGAAGATCGTCCTAGCGGTGCCGAGGGATGCGGGCATCACCAAGCCTGAGGACGTGAAACCGAACTCCCGGATCTCGACGGAGTTCCCGAACCTCACCAAGACCTATTTCGAGAAGCTTGGGATCCCCGTGCGCGTGTTCCTCTCCTATGGCGCTACCGAGGCGAAGGTTCCCGAGATCGTCGACGCGATCGTGGATCTGACGGAGACGGGATCGACCTTGAGACGGCATGGGATGGAGATCGTCGACGTCATCATGGAGTCGCGAACCCAGCTGATCGCGAACCCGGCCGCCTACGAAGATCCCGCCAAGAGACAGGCGATCGACGAGCTCACGATCCTCTTGCGTGGTGCGGTGGATGCCAGAGGCAAGGTGCTCGTCAAGCTCAATGTCGAGAAGTCGCAGCTGGACGCCGTGATCGGGGAGCTGCCGGCGATGCGTGCTCCAACGGTTTCTCAACTGTCAGAGTCTGGGTTCCTCGCGGTGGAGACCATCGTTGCCAAGTCGGCGATCAACACACTTATCCCAAGGCTGAAGGCACTGGGAGCTTCTGACATCATCGAACTGCCGGTCACGAAGATCGTTCCCTGACCTGCCCGTCGCGCGGGCCTCTGTGCTAGCGTTCGTCACGTTTGCAGCAGGGGGGTATCCGTCGTAGGGAAAGCCTGCAGCCCCCTGAGGAAAGGAAGTGGATTTAGTGGCTGAAGGTACGGTCAAGTGGTTCAGCAACGAAAAGGGCTACGGCTTCATCTCGCAGCCTGACGGCGAGGACGTGTTCGTTCACTTCTCGGCGATCCAGGTGGAGGGATACAAGTCCTTAGAGGAGGGGCAGGCTGTCGAGTTCGATGTGACCGACGGTCCGAAGGGGAAGCAGGCGTCGAACGTTCGACCTGTCTAGTTAACTGAATAGCTAGAGATCGCGGCCCCCGGGAAACCGGGGGCCGTTTCTTTTGGAACGGCCGTTGCTTGTCCTTATCGGCTAGGGAGCCGCAGGGGGTACGACCATCTGTGCGTATGCCATCCGCAATTGCGCGAGGGTCTGCCGTAGCGGAGCCTCTGCGTCTCCGAAGCGGCCCGCCAACCCATCTATAAGCGCTCCAAGTGCATCGATAGCCAGCTGGGCATCGGCGACGGCCCCGAGATCGAGCTTGGTCCCCGCCACATTCGCCAGCGTCACGGCGGTATTCAGTACCCACTCCAGAGAAGGGGTCTCGGCGATGTGCTGAGCCATAGCCCGCATCTCCTCCTCCTGCTGAGGAGTCCAAACCTCCGACTCTCCGCCCGAGCCCACGAGCGGTGGACCAAGTGACGACTCTCCTTGCGATGAGGGAGCGGACGCAGCGGTCCCGCCCGTAGGAACGCTGTGTGTAGAAGCCGCTTCGCCAGGTCCAGAAGCTGGCTGAGAGGGCCCCGCATGCTCGGTTTCGCGTTCCGGGGCGGGCGCCGCTGGGGGAGCGACCGAACTGGAAGGTTGGGCCGACACACGCTTATCCACCACCCGCGG
>JAXDJQ010000079.1:0-7360 GCA_034667565.1 Actinomycetota bacterium | reverse complement strand
AGGTTGTGCCCCCCGAGGACCTGATTCACCCATCGAGCGGTCGCCGGCATCACCTGCATCACACCTATCGCGCCGACCGAGGACCGGACGTTCTGCTGCCACCCGCTCTCCTGCCACGCGACCGCCTTGACCAGAGCGGGGTCCACCCCGTGTGCTCGAGCCTGATGATCCAACGAGCTGGCGATCGAAGGAGCGGACACGTGGCGACGTGCCACCGAGCTTCCCCCACCGCCCCCTCCAGCTGGCACGCGGAGCTTCTGTCCCACCACGATGAGGTTCGCATCCGCGATCTTGTTCGCCCGCGCTATCGCGGTAATGCTGGTTCCGTAGCGGGTCGCGATGGCAGAGAGGGTCTCGCCGCTGCGCACCACGTGAACCCGGCTGCCGGCCGATCCTGGCGACATCCGAAGGCGCTGCCCCACCACGATGAGGTTGGGGTTCTTCAGATGGTTCAGGCGCGCCAACTTCGCCACCGACGTGCCATGCCGAGAGGCGATCGCCGACAGGGTCTCACCCCGGCGCACGACATGGGTAGCCGCGTGGGCAGCCGTGCTCGTCAGCGACATCGTGGCCGCAGTGGCCATGACGACGGGTCCCCGTTTCTTGGAGCGCACCTTCAGATGGCGCGCGCTGTATCCATGCATCTGGAGAGCCTCCCAGCCTCAGAAGATGACAGAACATAACAAAAATAACAGGCTAGGGCTAGACCTCACCCGTGAGTAGGCTCGGGGGATGCACCCACTGGAGCGTTACCGGGCCGACTTCCCGGTCCTCGCCGAGCGCACGTACCTGATCTCCGCGTCCCTGGGGCCCCTCTCACGACAAGCCCGGGCGGCAGCCGAGGAGCACTTGGACCTCTGGAGTCGGCTGGGCCCCGAGGAGCTATGGATGGACCATGGACTTCCCAAACTCCAGCAGTGCCGGGAGCTCTTCGCCTCGATGATCGGAGCAGACGCAGACGAGATTGCCATCGTGCCCTCCGTTTCCTCGGGGCTTTCTTCGATCGCCAGTTGCCTCAGCTTCGACGAGCGCTCCAAGATCGTCCTGTCCGACATGGACTTCCCCACCAACCATTACGTGTGGCGCGCCCAACAGAAGCGAGGAGCGAAGCTCGACATCGTCCGCTCTCCCGATGGGATCAGCGTCGAGGAGGGATCGCTGAACGAGCAGATCGATGAGCAGACCGTAGCGGTGAATCTCAACCGCGTTTTCTTCGAGTCATCGTGGATCGTCGACATCGCGGACATCACCAGGGTTGCTCACGAGCGTGGTGCGTACGTCGTCGTCGACGATTTCCATGGCGCCGGGATCGTGCCGATCGACATCCACTCGACCGGGGTCGACTTCTATCTCGCTGGCGCCCTCAAGTGGTTGATGGGCGGCCAGGGGATCGCGTTCCTCTACTGCCGGCGCGACCTCATCCAACGGATAGAGCCGACCGTGGTGGGTTGGTTCGGAACCAAGGAGCCCTTCGATTTCGACAGGTCGGGACTTGCGCTGCGGGACGATGCTCGGCGCTTCGAGACGGGCACGTACGCGCTCCCTCAGGCGTGGACCACTGCTTCGAGTCTCGAGATGGTGCTCGAGATCGGCGTTGATCAGATCAGGGCCCGGAACCAGGAGTTGACCAGCAAGATCATCGAGATGGCCGACGTCCGAGGCTTGGAACTCCTGTCGCCTCGGGACGATGCCCGACGAGGCGGACTGGTTCGCCTCCGGGTCCCAGGCGGCGTCGAGGGGGCTAAAGCTCTCCTGAAGAACCTGTTCGACAAGGACGTCGTCTTCGATCAGAGAGGCGATGCGGTCAGGATCTCGCCTCACTTCTTCAACAACGAGGCAGATATCGATCGAGCTTTCGCAGAGCTCGACGCTGCCATCAGCTGACCTCGGCCCACGCTCCTCGGAAGCGGTTGGGCACGAGTTTCGAACCACAGACACCGTGGATCAGCCAGACGATGCCGAGTGCGATCAGTACATCCCCGATGCTGAAGACGTTATCGATGATCGGCCATGAATCAGGGATAGCGAAGACATCTCCAAGTAACTGGAGTTTGGGGTTAGACACGACGGTGGAATTGGCAAATTCGCCCGCTTTCGTATCAAGCCCAGCGGCCTTCAAGGCCGCGGGGGTCGCCGGCATGACCCCGCCGTTTGCGGCGATCGCGACCACGTTGCACAGCGCTCCGAGGCCGATGACGAGCATCCCAGGGATCGACCTGTTCGCCCACACGAAGACCGCCGCGAACACGTTGGAGAGGAAGTGCAGCGGCACATGGATCCCTTCGAACCTGTCGGGAATGACCGAGATGATGAGGATCTGCAGGCCAAGAGCGACCGCTATCGCCCACACCAGCTTCAGGTCGATGTCGGCCAAACGCGACAGGCGGCCGCCTGCTAGAGGAACTGTCAGCAGGCCCAGGAGGAGCACCGCAACAAGGATCATGGAGTAATGGTGGCACGCCCCGGGGAGCCTGGATATCGCCCATCTGACATCCGCACTTCGGGTGAACCGTCTAGCCCAGGGTGACTATATGGAGAACCATCCCTACGGACCATAAAGAAACCCGAACGAGGGCCGATGTTTGGTGCAGAGGGCAACGACAGGTTGGCCCCAGGAACTCGGAGGTACTCGATGAAGCTTCGTCTCTTCCGCATCGGTGTGGCACTCTCTTCACTGGCCGCTCTCGTCGCTGCCGTCGGCGCCGATCAGAAGTGGAACTAACGAACTAGACCTCAAGAGAAGGGGTGTCGCCGCTAGGATAGGGCGACACCCCTTCTTTATTTTGGGGACCCGGTCTCTGAGGATGCGATGAAACGATCTCGCTACCTGGTCGCTTACACCACGGCTATCACCATTCTCGGGATGGCTGCCCTCGCAGTCTTCGCCTCCTCTATCCGACTCAACACGCTCGGATCGGGTGAGTTCCTCCTGTTGACCGGATCAGTCATCCTGGGAGAATTCGTCCGTATCCGGATCCCCCATGGCAAAGAAAGCGTCATGGTCACCGTGGGCGACCCCTTCACGCTTGCCCTCCTCTTCAGTTTCGGCATCGGACCCGCTCTGATAGCGAAGGCGTCCGCAACCGTCCTGGAAGACCTCTACCGCAAACAGGTCTGGTGGAAGCTGCTCTTCAACATCGCGCAGTTTGCTCTATCCCTGTCCCTGGCCTACTCGGCCCTCCGGTACCTGCTCGACCTGCAGGGTCACACCCTCATCGATGATCCACGAACCCTGGCGAGCGCTCTGGTAGCCGGTCTCATCTATTTCATCGTCAACATGGCCCTGGTAACGACGGCGATCGCCATCGCAACCGACCAGTCGCCGACCCAAGCGATCAAGACCGGCTTGAAGGCGCGCGTCATCAACCAAGGGGTGCTCATCGGTTTCGCCCCCATCGTTATCGCCGCGCTCGACCAATCGTTGTGGTTGTTCCCTCTGATGCTGATCCCTATCGTGGTCGTATACCGAAGCGGAATGATCAGTCACCGACACGTGCAGATGGCGGAGCAACTGACGGAGCTTTACGAAACAACGCGCATCACGAATGCCAGGGTTGAGACCCGTGACTCGGTGAGGGAGCTTCTGGTTCGGGTGTGCAACATGTTCGACGCCTCCGGCGCCTCGATCGTCTTCTTCGCTCGTGAGGGTGAGGATGTCGCGCACGAGACGTTCGTCGACCTCGAAACCGACTCGTTCCGATACATGCAGCCCGCGACCCTCGACCCAACCCAAGGCATCTGGGCGAGGGTAGCTTCAGAGAACAAGGCTCTGATGCTCGCCAACCCAATCGAGAACGCGACATTGAGAGCTCACTACGACTCGCTCGGGATCAAAGACATCATGGTTGCCCCCATGCGCTCCGAGGAAGCGGTCAACGGGCTCATCCGGGTCTTTAACCGTCGAACGCAGTCACAGACGTTCAGCGCCGAAGATCTGCGGCTGTTCGAAACATTGGCTAACCACGCAAGTATCGCCCTTGAGAACGCACGACTCATCAACCAGCTGGAGGACTCACTCGCCCATCTAACAGAGATGAACCGGCTGAAGGACGATTTCGTGGCCTCGGTATCTCACGAGCTTCGCACTCCGCTCACCTCCATCCAGGGTTTCGTCAAGACGTTGCTCCGTCCCGACGCCTCCTTCACAGAAGCCGAACAGCGTTCCTTCCTGGAAACCGTCGACAGGCAAAGTGGTCGGCTCCATCGGCTCATCGAAGACCTACTCGCCGTCTCTAGGATCGAGTCCCGCACGGACACCACGAGCTATCACATCGTGTCGCTCCAACAGATCGCTCACGCGGTTGTGGAAGAGGTGCACAACCGGGCGTTGCCCGATCAGATCGAGTTCGATTTCGATGGAGAGCTTCCCGTGGAAACCGATGGCGGCAAGGTCCACCAGATCCTCGCGAATCTCGTAGATAACGCGTTGAAATACGGGGGGGCCGGGAATCCCATTCTCGTTAAGGGTGTCCGAGACGGAGAGGGAGCTTCCATCGCCGTGAGCGACCGAGGAAGCGGCGTCCCCGCAGAGCTACAGGAACGGGTCTTCGATCGCTTCTACCAGGTCGACCAGTCTGCGACGCGCTCGGTTGGGGGCGCAGGCCTGGGTCTGTACATATGTCGGCGGATGGCCGAGGCTATCGGCGGACGAGTGTGGCTAGAGAAAACCGGTCCGGAGGGGTCAACCTTCACGTTGTGGGTGCCCGCGTCGCCAGGTTCAGTGCTCAAGGACCTACCGGTGCCCACTACCGAGAGTGTCTGGAAGATCTAGATCTAGGACACGTCCCGCAACTCGCGTTTGAGATCTGCGATCTCGTCCCTGATCCGGGCCGCATACTCGAACCGCAGGTCCTCTGCCGCTTGGTGCATCTCTTCCTCTAGTTGAAGGACGAGACGCTGGAGCTCCTCGGGACTCCCGCCGATCGGTTCCCGCCGTCTGCTCTTCGATTTCGATGGGACGTGTCCGTCCCGGTTCCGACCCAGACCGGAGATCAAGATGTCGTTGACGGCCTTGCGGATGGAATGCGGATCGATGTTGTTCTCTTCGTTGTACTTGGTCTGGATCATCCGCCGCCTCTGCGTTTCGTTGATCGCGAACCGCATCGAATCGGTCACCTCGTCCGCGTACATGACGACCTGACCCTCGACATGTCGAGCCGCTCGCCCGATCGTCTGGATCAGTGACGTCTGGGAGCGGAGGAACCCCTCCTTGTCCGCATCGAGGATGGCGACCATCGACACCTCTGGAAGGTCGAGGCCTTCGCGGAGGAGGTTGATGCCGACGAGAACATCGAACTCACCGAGCCTGAGGTCCCTGAGGATCTCCATCCGCTCCACCGTGTCGATATCGGAGTGCAGATACCGGACCCGGATGCCCGACTCCAGGAGGTAATCCGTTAGGTCCTCGGCCATCTTCTTCGTCAACGTGGTCACAAGAACCCGTTGATCGACCTCCGTGCGCTTGCGGATCTCCTCGAGGAGGTCATCGATCTGGCCCTTCGTCGGTTTGATCACGACTTCTGGATCGATCAGACCGGTAGGCCGCACGAGCTGCTCGATCGGCTTGCCGCCTTCTCGAAGCTCGAACGATCCCGGGGTTGCGCTCATCATCACGACTTGGTTGATCCGATCGAGGAACTCATCGAACCGCAGTGGGCGATTGTCCATCGCCGATGGAAGACGGAAGCCGTGTTCGACCAGCGTGCGCTTCCTGCTCATGTCTCCCTCGTACATCCCCCCGATCTGAGGGACAGTCACGTGGGACTCGTCGATAACGATGAGGAAGTCCTTTGGGAAGTAATCGAGCAACGTGTTCGGACGGGAACCAGGTTCCCGACCTTCGATGTGTCTCGAGTAGTTCTCGATACCAGAGCAGAATCCGACCTCTCGCATCATCTCGAGGTCGTAGTTCGTTCTCATCCGCAGGCGCTGGGCCTCGAGCAGCTTGCGTTCCTTCTCGAGAACCGTAAGTCGATCCTTCAATTCGGCCTCGATCTGGATGATGGCCCGTTCCATCCGAGCCTTCGATGCCACGTAATGAGACGCCGGGTAGATCGTTGTGTGGTCGAGCTCTCTGATGATTTCCCCGGTAAGGGGATCGAGTTGGATGATGCGGTCGACCGTGTCCCCGAACAGCTCGACTCGGATCGCGGTCTCTTCGTAAGCAGGAAAGATCTCGATCGTGTCGCCCCGGACCCGGAACTTCCCTCTGATGAAGTTCACATCGTTCCGCTCGTACTGGATATCGACCAGTCTCTGGGTGATGAAGTCTCGGTCGGCAGTGCCGCCTCGAGCTACAGACACGACCTGCTGGAGGTACTCCTCGGGCGAGCCGAGGCCGAAGATGCAGGACACGCTGGCAACGATCAACACGTCGTTGCGTTGCAAGAGAGCGCTGGTCGCAGAGTGCCGGAGACGCTCGATCTCATCGTTGATCGATGAATCCTTCTCGATATAGGTATCGGACGAAGGCACGTACGCCTCCGGCTGGTAGTAGTCGTAATAGGAGACGAAGTACTCGACGGAGTTCCGCGGGAAGAACTGTTTGAACTCGTTGCAAAGCTGCGCCGCCAATGACTTGTTCGGAGCTATCACAAGGGTCGGTTTCTGGATCTGCTCCAGGGCCCATGCCATCGTGGCGGTCTTTCCCGTACCTGTGGCGCCGAGGAGGGTCGAGAACCGCTCCCCCCGATTCACCTGTTCGGCGAGGGCGCGGATCGCAGCCGGCTGATCGCCGGCGGGAGAGAAATCAGACTCGACTTTAAAGGGAGGCATCGCCTCAATAGTAAGGAGGCCCTGCGACCAGTTATTCCTTGCGGGTCAGCCCCAGCGCCACATCGCTCCCATGGCGCTCACGAATTGTCAGACATCAAGAACCGCCAGGGCCTGATCTGATTCGGATGTCTGACAATTCGCTAATGCGCCTAGGGAGCGACGCGGCGCTGGGGCTAATCGGTTAAGCGTCCTCGGCTGTCGGGATCGTGAAGGAGAACGTCGAGCCCTCGCCCTCGTAGCCGTCGACCCAGATCCGCCCGCCGTGGCGCTCGACGATGCGCTGGCAGATGGCCAGGCCGATGCCCGTGCCCGGGAACTCGTCGTCGGAGTGCAGCCGCTGGAACATGCCGAAGACCTTCGAGGCGAAGCGCGGGTCGACCCCGATGCCGTTGTCGCGGACGTCGATGCGCCAGCCGCCGCTGAGGCGCGACGCCGAGACGGTGACCTGCGGCGCCCGGTCGGCGGGGCAGAACTTGATCGCGTTGGCGATGAGGTTCTGCATGACCTGGCGGATGCGCGGCTCGTCGCCGACGAGCTGGGGCAGCGGGCCGACGTCGAGCTGCGCGCCGCGCTCGGCGACCTCCGC
>JAXDJQ010000078.1:0-5700 GCA_034667565.1 Actinomycetota bacterium | reverse complement strand
GTGGTGAAATGCGCTCCACCCGCGAACAAGCCGACGATCGACGAACGCGACCGGTGTCTCCCGTTCCTCGTGCAGGAGCTCGAACTATTGTCGAACGTGCGGGTCCTGGTGGCGCTCGGCAGCTTCGGGTGGGACGGAGCGCTCCGAACCCTGACCGCGATGGGGGCCGCGGTCCCCAAGCCCAAGCCTCGGTTCGGTCACCTTGCAGAAGTCGCGATCGGAGACAGGGTGTTGGTGGGCAGCTTCCATCCGAGTCAACAGAACACTTTCACGGGGAAGCTGACGGAACCGATGACCGACGCTGTCTTCATGCGGGCCCGCGAGCTATTGAAAGGCTAGACCCAGGAGACCTCGGTGCCTTCGAAGAGGGCTTCCAAACGTGCCACTTCGGCCACAGGCGCGACACGCTTGAAGTGAAGCGAGGTGTTCTCCCAGTCGTTCAGGATCGCCTCCGCCACCCCCGATACGGTCGCGTCGAAGTGACGGGCAACGATCCGACGAAGGGACTCCAGTTGCCCCTCGGTCGGTTGGTACGCCGCGACGAGCTGACGGTTGAGGTTTGCCTCGAGCTCTGCACCGGGGTCGTACACGTACGCCTCCCCACCACTCATCCCCGCACCGAAGTTGCGACCGGTCGGGCCGAGCACGACGACGGCGCCGGCGGTCATGTACTCACAGGTGTGGTCCCCCGTGCCCTCGACCACCGCCACCGCGCCGGAGTTACGAACCGCGAAGCGTTCTCCTGCGCGACCTGCGATGTAGAGCTGTCCACCGGTTGCTCCATACAGGACGGTGTTACCGACAAGGTATGGCTCCCCAGCATCGTTCGCAGGGGGCTGGATCGCAACCTTCCCGCCGCCCATCCCCTTGCAGACGTAGTCGTTCGCTTCCCCGCTAAGGGTCAGTTCGATCCCATCGGAAAGGAATGCACCGAAGGACTGTCCGGCTTCACCTTCGAACCGGGCGCGCACCTTCGATGATGGCTTGTTGATACCGAGCTCGAAGCCGATAGCACAACCGAGCCGTGCTCCCACGGTGCGGTCTGCGGTAACGATCGGGTATTCGAGATCGGTATCGCGGTTCTCCTTGAGAGCGGCGATACCGTCCTCGTACAACCTGTCCCCCAAGGTCGAGCGGGGCTTCTGGATCGGCAAAGAGCCCGTGAACCGGTGTTCGTGGGGGCCGGGGTCGACGCGGAGGACATCGACGTCGAGTGAGTCGGCGCGCACATCCCCCGTGATCCTCTTCCGGAGGAGGTCCGAACGCCCGACCGCCTCTTCGATCGAGCGGAGGCCGAGCGACGAGAGCAGCAACCGTGCTTCCTCTGCAACCAGAAGCAGGTAGCGGGCCACCATCTCCGGTGTCCCTGCAAACTTCGCTCGCAGGGCCGGATCCTGACTCGCGATACCGACCGGGCACGTGTTGCGGTGGCACGTGCGAACGAGGATGCAACCCTCGGCCACGAGCACCGCCGTGCCGAACGAGAACTCGTCTGCGCCGAGCAGTGCAGCGACGACGACATCTCGCCCCGTCTTGAAACCACCATCGACCCGGAGCCTCGCCCGCCCGCGTAGCTCGTTGTGGACGAGCGCGGCTTGGGCTTCGGCAAGCCCGATCTCCCAGGGCATGCCGGCGTTCTTGATCGACGACAGGGGACTGGCCCCCGTTCCGCCGTCACCGCCGGAGATATGAACGACATCGGCAAGACCTTTAACGACTCCTGCTGCGATCGTTCCGACGCCTTCGGAGGCGACGAGCTTCACCGAAACTGCAGCTCGGTCATTCGCTTGCTTGAGATCGAAGATCAATTGAGCGAGATCCTCGATCGAGTAGATGTCGTGGTGAGGCGGAGGTGAGATGAGGGCTACTCCAGGGACCGTGTGGCGCAACCGAGCGATCTCCTCGGTCACTTTCACTCCAGGGATCTGTCCGCCTTCACCGGGCTTGGACCCTTGTGCCATCTTGATCTGCAGCTCTTTCGCGAAGGCGAGGTATTCGGGAGTGACACCGAACCGTCCGGACGCGATCTGCTTGATACCGGAGTTGCGCGCGTCGCGGTAGCGCTCGGGGGCTTCGCCGCCTTCGCCGGTGTTCGCCATGCCCCCGATCATGTTCAGAGCAACCGACAGCGTCTCGTGCGCTTCCGCCGACAGAGCTCCGTGCGACATCGCTCCGGTCGAGAACCGCGTAGCGATCGAACGTGCATCTTCGACCTCATCGAGGGGCACCGGCTCCGCCGCAGCGACGAGCTCGAGCAGGTCCCGGGGCTCTGTCGGGGGGCGATCATTGACGATCCGAGCGAAGCGTTCGTAAGCGTCGTCGTTACCCTTTGCCGCTTTCTGAAGCTCGTGAGCGGCTTTCATCTCGTCTGTCTCTTTGATGCCGACAGATCCCTGGAGGGAGTCCAGCACGTCCGGATTGAAGGCGTGGTACTCGCCGCCCTTCTTGAACTTGATGTAGCCGGTGTTCGCTAGGACGGGCTTCTGCTCGAAGGCGGCGGCGTGTCGCAGCATGACGTCCGCGCCGATCTCGACGAACGAGAGTCCTCCCAATGTTGAAGCCACGCCGGGGAAGCACAGCTCGATCACATCGGGGCCAAGGCCCATCGCTTCGATGATCTGTGCTGCCCTGTAGGAGTCCAGGGTCGAGATACCCATCTTCGACATCACCTTCAGCAGTCCGTCTTCGATCGCGCTGAAGTAGTTGCGCTGCGCCTCATCCCCCTGGGTGTCGCCACCTAAGCGGCCACGCTTGGAGAGTTCGGCGATCGACTCGAGCGCCAAACGCGGGCACACGGCATCGGCGCCGTTCGTAAGCAGGCACGCGACGTGATGCGTATCGCGGGGGTCGTCGGCATGGACAACGATGCTCACCCGCGACCTCAGACCCGCTTTCAACAGACCATGGTGAACCGCTCCGCCGGCGAGAGCGCTCGGGATCGGTGCCCGGTCGGCGCTAACGGCACGGTCGCTGACCACGAGGATCTCGGCCCCCGCCTCGATCGCCGCGCGGGCATCGTCTACGAGCGCCCTACAAGCTCCTTCGAGCCCGTCGGGACCCTCGATCGAGTCGAACGTCGCATCGATGACCGCGGCCCCGATGGACTCCAGCTCGGCCACTGCCGATGGGAAGAGCAGGAACGAGCGGTACTCGCGCAACGCGGCCGACTCGGGTCGTTCTAACAAGAGGGGGCCGCGCGCTCCGATACGGGTCGTTATCGACATGACGTGGCGCTCACGGAGGTGGTCGATCGGCGGGTTCGTCACTTGGGCGAACCGTTGCTTTAGGAACGAGAAGATCGGGCGTCCGTGATCGGCGAGGGGAGGCTGTGCCGTGTCGTCCCCCATCGACGACGTGGGCTCGTGGCCATCCGTTGCCATCGGTCGAAGGATGACGGTGAACTCTTCCTTCTGATAGCCGGCCGCGACCTGACGTGCGGCAACGTCTTCGCCGAACTCGAGGTTGGGCTCACCGGTCGACACGTGGATCAGATGCTCGGCGACCCAGTCTCCGTACGGCCTGCGCTTGCCAAGGCGTTCCTTGATCGCGTGGTCGTCCAAGGCGCCGCCCTCGGCGGGGTCGACGCAGAAGGCTTCGCCGGGACCGATCTTCTTGCGTTGCACCCGGCCATGACCGCGCGATGGAACCGCTCCCGCTTCGGACGAGCATGCGACGAGCCCGTCTTCGCATATGGATACGCGCAGCGGCCTCAGACCGTTGCGATCCAGCGCCGCTGCCACACGCCGTCCATCTGAGAACACGAGCCCGGCGGGGCCGTCCCAAGGTTCGATCAAGCACGAGTGATAGTGGAAGAAGTCACGGACCTCTTGATCGGTGTCAAGAATCTCCTCCCACGCGGGCGGCACCAGCATCGACGCCGCATGCCGGAGGTCGCGGCCCCCGCGCACGAGGAATTCGAGTGCCTGGTCGAGGATCCCCGAGTCGGAACTGCGGGTGTCGACGATCGGACGGAGCAGCTCTTCGGCCGCCAGGTCAGAGGCGCCGAAGTGGCCTTCCCTCGCGCGTAAGAGCGCGACGTTGCCGCGGATCGTATTGATCTCGCCGTTGTGAGCGAGGAAGCGGAACGGCTGCGCGCGCTCCCAGGTAGGTGTCGTGTTCGTTGCGAACCGCTGATGGAAGATCCCGAACCACGCGGTGTAGGCCTCGTCCGCAAGATCTGGATAGAAGTCGGCGAGACGATCCGCCGCGCACAGACCTTTGTAGGTGACGGTACGGAAAGAGAACGACGCGAAGTAAAGCCGAACACCGGCGTCGCGCGCCTGGTTCTCGGCGCGACGGCGCGCTCTGAACGCGCGGCGCTCCCCGTCGTCTTCGTCGGAGCCTTCAGGTCTGATCACGATTGCCTGCTCGATCAGGGGCTGCCCAACCTTTGCGCGCTCCCCGAGGACGCTTTCGTCGATCGGGACCACCCGCCACCCCGCAAGCTCCAGACCCTCGGCTTCGCAAGCGGCCTCAACCATCTCTTTTGCGGGGGTTGGGTCGGTCGGGTCGAAGAAACACATCGCGAGGCCCGCGCGCCCGGGGTTCGGCGCATCCATCAGAGCGTGGGGGAGCGGCAGGAGGACCCCGGCACCGTCACCGGTCAGGGCATCTGCAGCGACCGCGCCCCGGTGCTTGACCCGCTGAAGAGCTTCAAGGGCACCATCGACGATCGCCCTCGAAGCGCGACCGCGCGAGTCGGCTAGGAACCCGATGCCGCAGGCATCTCGTTCGGCTGTGGATGGGTCGTAGATGTCCATGGAACCCTTTCTGGGCAACAAAAAACGGCGCTTCGAGAGCGCCGTTGCTCAGTGGTTCTATGGGGAAGTCTAGGGGACCGTATCTCTCCTTCCGACCCCGGGTCAACGACCCATTTGACAGGTCGAGCTGATGTTAGGTAGACCTAACTCCGCTGATACGGCACACCTAACCTTAGGAGGACGAACCTCGTGGGCAGCACCTTCCTGATCACCCTTCGCGAGGGCCTCGAGATGGCTCTCGTGGTCGCGATCATCCTTGCGTATCTGAAGCGTTTGGGGCGCGAGAAGGACTTCCGCACCGTCTGGGTCGGCACCGGCGCGGCGATCGCGATATCGCTCTTAGCGGGCGGATTGATCTTCGCCTTGCTCGGGGAGTTGGAAGGAAGACCCGAGGAGGTCCTCGAGGGCGTCATCGCGTTCTCGGCGGCGGGGGTTCTGACATGGATGGTCTTCTGGATGGCTCGCCAGGCTCGCCACATCAAGGGCGAGCTGCACGCGAAGGTCGATGCTGCAGTTGCTGCCGGTTCGGCAGGGGCTCTCGCAGGGATCGCCTTCATCGCGATCTTGCGAGAGGGCATGGAAACGGCCCTCTTGCTCGTCTCGACAAGTGTCGGAACGGAATCGAGCATCGGTCAGCTCACCGGCGGCCTCCTTGGCATCGCGATCTCGATCGGCCTGGGCTACCTCGTCTATATCGGCAGCCGCAAGGTCAACCTTCGAGTCTTCTTCAGGGTTACCGGGATCTTGGTTCTCTTGTTCGCTGCGGGGCTGTTGGCCAAGGGCATCCATGAGTTCCAGGAGGCGGGGTACCTCGCGACTTTGAACGAGCACGTCTTCGACATCAGCTCGATCACGGTTCTGGACCCCAACTCTTCTACGATCGGTGAGTTCCTCAAGGGCATCTTCGGGTGGTCGCCGAACCCATCGATAGAGATGCTCG
>JAXDJQ010000077.1:0-12914 GCA_034667565.1 Actinomycetota bacterium | reverse complement strand
AACGCGTTGTCGTAGGTCTCGACCCGAAGGGTGTAGGTCCCGTGGTTCGTGGCGATACCCCCACGCTCGTTGATCTGGTCGACGGCGAGGCGAACCCCCTGTTCGATCGTCTCTCCGACATAGGGCGCGCCGGTGGACGGAGCATCGATGGCGACAAGCAGCTCGGAGGTGGCCGTAACCGTCGGGTCATCGGAGCAGGCGCTTGCAAACAGCAGCGTCAGGGCGATGGATGCGAAGAAGCCCCGTCTCACCCAGCTCCCCCTTCGATCTGGCCCAGATAGGCGAGACGAACCTCGGGATGTTCGTAGATGTGCTCGGGATCACCATGAGCGATCACGCGGCCCCCGTCCAAGACGGTGATGACATCCGCTACGCGTCGCAGCAGACGCATGTTGTGTTCCACAACCACTACAGCCGCCCCTCTGTCCCTCAGCTCCATGATCATCCCCGCGGCGTGTCGGACCTCGGCCGGTGACATGCCAGTTGAGGGTTCGTCCAACAAGATCACGCGTCTGCCGGCCACCGCGACCCCCATCATCAGGGTACGGCGAGCACCTGCGGGGATAGAGCGAGCAGGCGTTTCGGCGTAGCCGGTCAGACCGAAGTCGGCGAGCAGGCTTGCGGCTTCCGCGCGCGCCTTCGCCTCTTCACTTCGCGCGAGTGGCGTTCTCAGTGTCGTCCGGACGAACCCGCCGTACTTGCGGTCGACCAAGCTTGCGACGACGAGGTGATCGAGGGCTGTCATCTCGGGGAAGAGCTCGGTGGACTGGAGACTTCGCGCTATCCCGAGGCGCAAACGTTCCTCAGCCGGAACGCGCGTGATGTCCTGACCATCCAGGATCACGGTGCCCGTGGTGGGGAACAGATGTCCCGAGACGATCGCGAGGAGGGTGGACTTCCCCGATCCGTTCGGCCCCATCACGCCATGGACCGAACCACCCTCGAGCTCCAGACTCACATCCTCGAGCGCCACCACACCACCGAACGTCTTGGTGATGCCATCGACGACCAGAGTCGGGGAGGCCCACGACTGTTTACTGGGGGTGCTCGCCGGTTCCAGCTGGGCCCGGGGGGTGGTCGCTGGAAGCGGCCGGCGTGCACGGAGCGCAACGACCGACAACAACAGCGCACCTGCCAGGAGCTCACCACCGGTGCGTGAGGTGGCGATCAGGGGGATGAGCGGCTGCCCACTGAGTGGCAAGAGTCCCACCACGGCCGCTCCGACGAGAGGCCCCCACACGGTGCCAGGCCCCCCAAGCACCACACTGAGGAATAGGGAAACGGAAAGCAGTACGCCGAAACCGCGTTCGTCGAACAAGCCGGTCACGTGGACCCCGAGGGCACCGGCCAGACCGGCAAGCGATGCCCCAAGAACGAACGCCTTAACGCGAACGTCGTCGCGCAACGTCCCCACCACCGCTGCTTCACGTGGGTTCTGCTTGATCGTTGCGAGGGTCAGGCCGACCGAGCCGATCTGCAAGCTGCGGAATATGAGCAGCCCACCTGCGAGCAGTAACAGGCCCAGCTCGTAGTGCCCCAGCTGGGTGATGTGCAGCTTGGCTCCCAAGGCACTACCGACGGTTGTCTCCGGGATGACGATCCCCGAGGCTCCTCCGGAGACCGAAGGGAACGACACCAGGAACAAGGCAACCAGCCATGCACCGAGCCAACTCGAGACGGCGAACTTCACCGCGCGCAGACGAACGGCCCCGTGGCCGATGAGGTAGGCGCTCAGCGCGGTCACTGCTACGGCCACGACGACGGCAGGGATGAATGACAGGGACCAACGTGTCCGTAGTAGCGCAGCCGACAGGGCGCCGACGCCGATGAATGCCCCGTGACCGATCGCCGCCATGTTGCCGAGTCCCATCACGATGTTGAGTCCGATCGCTGCGAGCGCGAAATAGAACAGCCACGCGATGGCGCGTTCGGGTATCGCAGATCTCGCGATGAATGGGAGCGCAGCCGCGACCATCCACACCAGGACCACTAGTGCATGTTTGGTCCGGAAGGCCGATCGTGCTTCGGTCCATGCCTGCGAAAGGTTGCTCGTGACGGCCACCGAGCTCACGTCCCCTCCTGCAAGGGAGCGCGTTCGGGCCACGCAGCCAACACGATCGATCCGAGAAGCAGGGGCAACACTTCGCTGTAGGCAGGACCGAGCTCGACGGGTCCGACGTGGAATGACGCGACGGCCGTTTCGAGAACTCCGACCGCCAGGGCAGCCAGGAAGACCCGTCGCGGTTGACCGAAACGCGCGATCGCTGCTGCTACCAACCCCTTCAGCCCAAGCAGTGTGCCCGTGCCGACGGTCACCGGGTTGCCTGCAAGCGCCAGCAACGATGCGCCGGACACGACGATCGCGGCGACAGCGAACGCGATGAGTAGGGCAGCTTGCACCGGGATGCCGCACAACGCAGCGCCAACGCGATCTTCAGAGATAGAGCGCAGAGCGGCGCCTGCCCTCGAGTGATCGAGCAACCACGTAGCAACAGCAGCGATGACGAGAGCGATCAGTCCGACGACGAGAACCTTGGACTGGATCGAGGCTCCACCTCCGAGTGTGATGATCCCGTCCGTGCCCAGGTCCTTGAAGGGAAGGGGGTTGGCCAAGGTGTACGAGGCGCGCGGGAAGAGGAAAGCGATGAGACCGCGCAACGCGATCGCGGCAGCGACGATCCCTCCGATCCAACCGAGGGAGAAACCTCGTTCGATGAACGGCCGGATCGCCACGAGGTAGACGATCGCGCCCAGCAAGCCTGAAACTGCAAGACCGGCCAGCGCCCCGACGGCGAACGGCACCTGCGCATCGGCTCCGGCCACCGCTTCGCGTCCGTACGACACCCACAGGGTGGTGAACACGCAGATCGCAGCCAGTTCGCCGAGCGCCAGATGGACGACACCGGTCAACCGGTACAGGACGGCGAGGCACATCCCGAACAGCCCGTACACCGCACCTATCGAGATTCCGGAGATGATGACCTGGATGAGGATTCCGATAGGGCTACCTCGCCTTGATCGACCGCAGAGTTACCGGGCAATCATCGCCCGGAGCCCGGCACTTGCGTTGGTCATCGCTCTCACGGCATGCGGGGGAAGTTCTCCCGAGACTAAGCAAGCGACCCTCCCCACACCGACACCGTCCTCCAAGGCCATCCTTGCGGGACCGAACTGCGAGCTCCCGGCGGAGCGCCCTGCGCCTGAGTGGATGCCCGCTGAGGTCCCCCTGCCGAAGGGGACCTACTTTTACAAACCGCTGCCCGAGAAGAAGGGCTTGAGACGCGGGCTCTTCGTCATGAAGGTCGATGTCGCAGCCTTCAAGGACTTCGTCGATACCGAATGGGCCAGCGCGGGGATCCAGCTCCTCCGGCCCGATGCCGAGCCGGGAGAGCTCGAGGATCTCTTCAGGACCCCGCGCGGCACAGGTCTGTTCAAAGCGAACGACGTGGTTTGTCGGACGCCCTACACGCGCCTGTTGCTGGTTTACGGGAAGTGAACCGGGTCAGTCGGGTCTGATCGTGATGCGGAGCTTCGTGCGTCCGTCACACTCGGCGAACATGTTGACCTGACCTGTCGTCCCATCGCCTGCGAAGAAGATCTCCGCGTCGTCCTCTTCTCGTTCGTCTTTGGTGATGTCGTAGCCCGCTGACTCGAATGCTTCCTCGTACTCGGGGAACGCGTTCTCGATGTCGGCTTCGAAGTAGCCCTCGATGATCTGGGAGGGGCCCGCTTCGCTGGCGGCGGTCAGGACAGCTTCACCCGGGATCGGGAAGTTCTCGGGCAGATCGGGGATGTCGGCAGCTCCGGGGACTTCACCCGAACACTCGCCACGATCGCCGGCGGCAGCCTCTTCACCTTCACCCTCACCGTCGTCGCCACCACAAGCTGCGAACACGAGCATCGCCATGACGAGTATCGCCAGAAGCTTCTTGCTCACCGCTACCTCCCGTTAGTTCGATTTGCGGCACCATAACCGTCATTCTTGGTGTCTGACCTGCTCGTTTCTTCCTAATTATTCAAGGCCCGGAGTTATGATGGCCGCCCGATTTCCTCAACCGCAGGGGTAGTGATCTAAAGATGTCTCAGCAGGCTCCGCCGCAAGAAGATGCGACGGGCCGCAAGGAGCTAGACAGGGTAGTCATCCGATTCGCAGGCGACTCGGGTGACGGCATGCAACTCACCGGTGACCGCTTCACCTCTGCCTCCGCCATCTTCGGAAACGACCTCGCCACCTTCCCCGACTATCCGGCCGAGATCCGTGCTCCGGCCGGGACCCTCGCCGGCGTCTCTGCCTTCCAGGTGCACTTCGCCGACTTCGACATCCTCACGCCGGGCGACCAGCCGAACGTCCTCGTTGCCATGAACCCGGCTGCACTGAAGGCCCACTTGAAGGACCTCCTGCCCGGCGGCCTATTGATCGTCAATTCGGACGCGTTCGACGAGCGCAACCTCGAGAAGGTCGGTTACTCGGCGAATCCCCTCACCGACGGCTCCCTCGCCGGCTATCAGTTCTTCGAGATCCCGATGACGAAGCTCACGGTCGAGGCGGTCAAGGGATCCGGCGTGAACAAGAAGGAGGCCGAGCGTTCCAAGAACATGCTCGCCCTCGGCGTCATCTGCTGGATGTACGGCCGCCCGCTCGAGCCGACGGTCGCATGGCTCGAGAAGAAGTTCTCCAAGAAGCCGAACATCGCCGACGCGAACATCGCTGCCTTGAAGGCCGGTCATGCGTTCGGCGAGACGGCGGAGCTCTCTGCCTATTCGGTCAAGCCCGCGGTCCTTGCACCGGGTAATTACAAGCGCATCACCGGCAACCAGGCTCTGGCCTATGGATTGATCGCGGCTTCCGTGCAATCGAAGTTGCCGTTGTTCCTTGGCTCCTACCCGATCACCCCTGCATCCGACATCCTTCACGAGCTGTCCCGCCACAAGAACTTCGGCGTGCGCACGGTGCAGGCCGAAGACGAGATCGCCGCGGCGGGCATGGCGCTTGGTGCTTCGTTCTCGGGACACATCGGAGTCACGACCACCTCCGGTCCCGGCTTGGATCTGAAGTCGGAGACGATCGGTCTCGCGCTGTCGATGGAGCTGCCGATGGTGATCGTCGACATCCAGCGCGGGGGACCGTCGACCGGTCTTCCGACCAAAACCGAGCAGTCGGACCTATTGCATGCGATGTACGGCCGTCACGGTGAGGCTCCCTTGCCGATCGTGGCCTCCTACTCCCCTTCTTCCTGTTTCTGGGCCGCGATCGAAGCGACCCGCATCGCGCTGAAGTTCATGACCCCGGTGATCCTGCTCTCAGATGGTTACCTAGCGAACGGAGCCGAGCCGTGGCGGATCCCCGCGATCGAAAAGCTCCCGGATCTCACGGTGAAGTTTGCGTCGCAACCCAACGTCGGTGATGACTTCTGGCCCTACCTCCGCGACGACGACACCCTGGCGCGTCCGTGGGCGATCCCCGGCACCCCGGGCTTGCAGCATCGCCTCGGCGGTCTCGAGAAGGCGGACGGCACCGGCAACATCTCTTACGACGCCGACAACCATCAGCTGATGACCGACCTCCGCCAGGCCAAGATCAAAGCGATCGAGGAAGACATCGCGCCCTTGGAGTTCGACGCCGACGACGGTGCGACCGTTCTGATCCTCGGCTGGGGTTCGACCTACGGCGCGATCGGGGCCGCGGTCCGTCGCATCCGTGCGCGAGGCAAGAAGATCGCCCGCGCCCACCTCAGACATCTCAACCCGTTCCCGAAAAACACCGAAGAGGTACTCCGTCGCTTCGACAAGATCGTCGTGCCGGAGATGAACATGGGCCAGCTATCGAAACTGGTCCGCAGCGAGTTCCTCATCCCCACCATCAACATCAATCAGGTCAAGGGCCTGCCGTTCCGTGCGGGCGACCTCGAGAACCGAGTACTGGAGATAATCGATGGTTGAACCGAACCGTGAGCCGATAGTCGACGACGTAACCCAGGACCGTGGCGTCACCGAAGGCGGCGCGACCGCGACCCTGACGCGCGAGGACTTCGTTTCCGATCAAGAGGTCCGCTGGTGTCCCGGTTGCGGCGACTACGCGATCATGGCCGCAGTACAGGGCGTCATGCCCGAGCTCGGTATCCCCAGGGAGAAGATGGTGTGGGTCTCGGGGATCGGTTGCTCGTCGCGTTTCCCCTACTACATGAACACCTACGGTATCCACGGGATCCACGGTCGTGCGCCTGCGATCGCCACCGGCGTCGCAACCGCCCGCCCTGACCTGTCGGTGTGGGTCGTCACCGGTGACGGTGATGGTCTGTCGATCGGCGGGAACCACTTGATCCACGCGCTGCGTCGCAACGTCAACCTCAAGATCCTGATGTTCAACAACCAGATCTACGGACTGACGAAAGGCCAGTACTCACCGACGTCGGAGATCGGCAAGGTCACGAAGTCGACACCCTTCGGCTCACTCGAGCACCCTTTCAACCCGGTATCGATCGCACTGGGGGCCGAGGCATCGTTCGTCGCTCGCACTTTGGACGTCGAACGCAAGCACCTCCCTGAGGTTCTCCGTCGCGCGGCTGCGCATCAGGGGAGTGCGTTCATCGAGATCTACCAGAACTGCAACATCTTTAACGACGGCGCGTTCATCGCTCTGACCGGTAAGGAAGGTCGTAGCGCGAACCGCATCTACCTGGAGCACGGCAAGCCGATCGTCTTCGGCGCCAACCACGAGAAAGGCGTCAGGATGACCCAAGAGGGCCGCTGCGAGATAGTCAACGTCGCCGATGTCGGCGAAGACAAATTGTTGGTGCATGACGAGCACCGCGACGACCCGTCGCTCGCCTTCGCGCTGTCCCGTGTAGCCGATGGTCCGACCGGACCAACGCCGTTAGGTATCTTCCGGGACGTGCAAAGGCCCGTTTATGGAGAAGGCATCGAGCAGCAGCTTCGCCGGGCATCCGAATCCCAGGGGCCCGGCGACCTCGAGAAGCTCCTCGCGACCGGCGACACCTGGACGGTGAACTGATGGCCGATCACGGAGCCGATCCCCGCGAGATCGAGGTCTCTGAAGAACGCGTCGAGGCGCTAGCGAAGAAGATCCTTAACGAGCCCGAGCGCGGAGTAGCCGACATAGAAGCTGCGCGCGTGGCGGCGCGCCGCATGCTCCAGGAATCTGAGGCTCGTACCTACGACCCCGCCGCGCACGACCACGAATCAGACGACGTCATCCGCCGCTCCTCGAGCGAGACCGCAGCGATAGGAGATACCGGCCCCATCCGCCGAGTAACCGACGGCGAATAGCGGTAGGTGTCCCTCCGGACACCGATGGGACGGGGTCGAAATCGTCCTAAACTGGACACTCAGGAAGGAGACCAAGCTAGGCCGTCGAACCCCGTCCTGAGGCGCGGGTTTCGCCTGAAGCCGTGGGGTGCCTAAGAACGGTCTCGTCCAAGGATGCTGGGAGGCGACATGTTGGGTGTCACGCGGATAGGGCAGCGAGCGTCGGTAGGACGTAGACGAGCAGTCACGATCGTCGTGAGCTGTGCGATCCTCGCCACTTCGTTCTTCGGTGGATCTGCCCAGGCGGCTCATCCGGGCCTCGAAGCTGTCGGCAGCGTCGAACAGATCTATGCCACGGGCCTTACTCCTGGTGCTCAAGTCACCCTCACCGGCAAGAAGCACGCCCGCCAGACGGCGATCGTTAACGAGCTTGGGGGCGTTCTGTTCCGCAACGTCGAGCCGGGCAACGCCTACCGCGTCGAGTCCGAAGGGGCACGCTCCGGCCCGATCACCGTCCACGACGCCGACCCTGCCCCGTGGGACCCGAGCATCTACGACCAGGCGATCAACCCAACCGGCTACCAGTACCTGACGACGCGCGATGGAACGAAGCTCGCGCTGACCGTGCACCCGCCGACGAGCCCTGCCAGCCTTGGCGTCCCGCAGCCTCCGTTCGCGATCCCGGACGGTCATGGTGCACCCTTCACCCCCCCGTACCCCACGTTGATCGAGTACTCGGGTTACGCGTACGCGAAGCCCGATGGTCCGCAGAGCGGTATCTCCGTTCTCGCCAACGCGATGGGCTTTGCCGTGGTCGACATCCAGATGCGGGGGACCGGTTGCTCCAGCGGCGCGTTCGACTTCTTCGAGCCGTTGCAGAGCCTCGATGGTTACGACATCGTCGAGACGATCGCAAACCAGCCTTGGGTCAAGGGCAACAAGGTCGGCATGATGGGTATCTCATACGGCGGTATCAGCCAGCTGTTCACCGCGCAGCTCCAGCCGCCGTCGCTGGCTGCGATCTCTCCGCTGTCCGTCCTCGACTCCACCGCATCGGTACTGTACCCGGGCGGGGACCTCAACACCGGTTTCGCGGCCGCATGGGCCGCCGAGCGTCAGTTTGAGGCTCAAGCAGCGGGACCTGACGCCGGACAACCGTACGCGTGGGACCGCATCCAGGCCGGCGACACCGTCTGCGCCGAGAACCAAACGCTTCACCCCGAGGCTGCGAACCTCCGCCAGAAGATCGACGAGAACGATCACTACGTTCCCGAGGTTGCCGACCCTCTCGACCCGGTGACATTCGTGCACAACATCAACGTGCCGACCTTCCTCGTGTGCCAGTGGCAGGACGAGCAGACCGGTGGTCATTGCCCGGCGCTGGTCTCGCATTTCACCGGGACCGACAAGAAGTGGTTCACGTTCACGAACGGTGTGCACGTTGACTCGCTTGACCCGGAGACCTACAACCGCTGGTACGACTTCATTCAGATCTACGTCAACAAGCAAGCGCCGGTCGTGAACTCGGCCCCCACGCGCGCTGCTGCACCGGTTATCTACAACCAAGCGATGGGGCTGCCACCGAGCAGCGTGATCACGCTCCCGCCGGATCCGATCCAGGCGATGCCCACCCTCGACTTGGCACAGGCCGAGTTCGAGAAGCAGCCGATGGTCCGGGTGCTGTTTGAGAACGGCGCGGGCAAAGGGCCCACCGGGACGGCCAGTGCGGGCGACCCATACCCGGCGTTCGAGAAATCGTTCGACTCGTGGCCGATCGAAGGCACGTCGGCTCGTACCTGGTACTTCGGCCCCGACGGCACACTCAGCGACGACCTTCCGGAAACGACCCAGATCGACCGCTACGCCTCGGATGCGAGCGCGCTTCCGCTCACGAACTACACGGGCGGCACCGGCGGCGGGGACCTGTGGGGCAACGCCTCGCAGTGGCACTGGAACTGGCAGCCGAACCCGGAGGGAACCGCTGTTTCATATGTCTCCAGGCCGCTCTCGAGCGACACCGGCGTGGTTGGGGCCGGCGCGGTCTATGTGTGGGTGCGCACCTCAACGCCCGACGTCGACCTGCAGGCGACGATCAGCGAGGTTCGATCGGACGGCAAAGAGACGTTCGTTCAGAACGGTTACATGCGGGCGAGCATCCGCAAGCTCTCGACCGATTCCGACAACATCCTCAAGGAACCGAGCACGTTGCTGAACCCCATCTCGTCCTTCCTCGAGGCCGATACCGCGCCGATGCCGGCGGACACGTTCGAGCAGATCGCGATCCCCCTGTACTACGAAGGTCACGTCTACCGGGCCGGGTCACACATCCGCGTGACGATCGCGGGGCCGAACGGCGCTCAGCCTGTGTGGTCGTTCAGCGAACCTGTCGTCAACACGTCGGATGTCTCGATCCTGTTCTCGCCGACGCAGCCGTCATCGCTGGTCCTCCCGGTGATCCCGGGCCTGGATGCGCCAACGGAGTACCCACCATGTCCGAGCTTGCGCAACCAGCCATGCAGGACCTATGTACCTCTGACGAACCTCACTGCAGCTTCGTAAGAAGGAAACGCCAGACCCTCTAAGCTCCTGTCAATGAGCAAGGTGAGGATCGACGTCGCCGTCTCGCTCGATGGCTATATGGCGGGGATGAACCAGCGCGTCGACAATGCCCTAGGCGACGGTGGCGAATCACTTCACGAGTGGATGTTCGAGCTCGAGGCGTTCGGTCGCATGCACGGCGATCCGGACGCTAGCGGGATCACGAACGAGAACACTCGCTGGGTAGAGGACATGTTCGAAGGTGTCGGCGCCGGGGTCATGGGCCGAAACATGTTCGGCGGTCATCCGGGTCCGTGGGACGAGCCCGCGTGGGAAGGCTGGTGGGGCGACGAGCCTCCCTATCGCTGCCCGACGTTCGTCGTCACCCACCACGAACGCGAACCTCTGGTCAAAGGTGATACGACCTTCTATTTCGTGACCGAGGGCGTCGAGGTGGCGATCGAGCGGGCGAAGGAAGCTGCCGGAGGCCTGGACGTCTCGATGCATGGCGGTCCCAGCACCATCAACCAGGCCCTTGCCGCCGGACTGGTCGACGAGATGATCGTTCACATCGCGCCCGTCTTCCTCGGATCGGGGGAGCGCGTGTTCACCGATCTCGGCTCGACCCTGCCGAAGCTGGAGCAGATCGAAGCGGTGGGGGGGCCGGGCGCGACCCACATCCGCTACCGCGTGACGCACTAGAGCTTCACTGCTAGGTGTTCGGGTCCACCCCGGGACCGGAGCGCCCCACGGCTCGTTGAGGCTCGAAACCAGCAGGCATCGGCCGCGGTTCGCATCCGTGCAGGAAGTCAATGACCTCGTCGATCGTGTCGCATAGGCCGACCATGTCTGCGTAGCCGTCCTCCTCGGCGCGCTTCATCAGCAGTTGATAAGCGGGGAAACGCTTAGTGAAGTAGTCCTTACCGAGGAAGATCATCGGGCTGCGCCACTTGAAGGACCAGTAGGTGTTTTGGGCGGCGTCCTGGAAGATCTCTTGCAACGTGCCCGCTCCGCCGGGCGCGTAGATCACCCCATGGATCGCGACAGCGAGCAGACCCTCTTCTCGCGAGCTGTTCTCGAAGTGCTTCGCTATGTGTGACGAGAACTGACTGATCGGTTCGTGGGAGTACGACCACGTCGGCACAGCGATGGAATCGCCGTGCTCCGGGAACCTGGTGCGAAGCTCGCGTGCCGCAAGGATGTAGGCGGCGTCTTCCTTCTCGCCGAGGAACCCGATCGCGTCATCGAGAACCGCCTCCGGTTGAGGCGCGAGGTAAGCGCCGAGGCTCGCGGCCTCCATGATGCCGAGGCCCCCACCGGTGAGCACGGTGTAGTCATCCTGTGGCGGGCTCAATCGCCACGCCAGGTGAACGACATCCTTGTACGCGCCTTCCAAGCGCGGGATGTTGTGCGACCCCATGATCCCCACGACCTTCCGCGTAGGTTCGCCGGGAGGCGCGATGAAGCCCTGCAACGCTTCCTCGATCCGGTAGTCATGCTCCCGTTGCGCGAGACCCTCGTCTAGATCGCGGGGTCGCTGCTTCTTCCACTCGTCGAGATAGACCTGGATCCGCTGGTCGAGGGACGTCATCACATCATGGCCGTCGAAGCCGGCCATGAGCTCTTCCGTCGTGTAGAGGGTCTCCCTCTTCGCATCGAACGGTCGACGTGGTTGTCCCTGAGTCATCCCGGAACACTGTAGTAAGAGATGCATGCGATCCAGGCCCGATCTCAGGGCGACTTCACGTCGAGTGCGCCTCGCACCGTCGGCGGAACAGCTGCAGCGAGGCTTCGAGCGGATCCGCGATCAGATGCACCTTCCGGAGGGCTTTGCCGCCGATGTTCGCGCGCAAGCGGAGTCTCTCGAGGAGCCGGACAACGGTCGACTCGATGCCCGCGAGGTCGAGTTCCTCACGATCGATCCCCCAGGGAGCAGGGACCTCGACCAGGCGTTTCACGCGGAGAGGGAAGGTTCCGGCTTCGTCGTCCGGTACGCGATCGCCGATGTGGCAGCGTTCGTTGCTCCCGGTTCGCCGATGGATGTCGAATCTCACCGCCGTGGGCAGACGCTCTACTGCCCGGACGAGCGGGTTCGTCTCTACCCGAAGGAATTGAGCGAGGACCGGGGCAGCTTGCTGTCAGGTCAGACCCGTCCCTCGGTCCTGTGGGCCTTCCATCTCGATAGCTCGGCCGTTCCGCAGAAGGTCGAGGTGCAACGGGCGGTCATCGAGAGCCGTCGTCAGATGACCTACGAGGAAGCCCAGACAGAGATCGATGCAGGAGCGGACGGTTCTCTGGGCCTTCTGAAAGAGGTCGGGGAGCTACGCGAGCGACTCGAGGTCGAGCGGGGCGGCATCAGCCTGAACGTCCCCGAGCAAGAGGTGCATAAGGTCGGGGATACCTACGAACTGGCATTCCGCGTGCCCCTTGCGGTCGAGGACTGGAATGCACAGATCTCGCTGATGACCGGGATGGCTGCGGGACGGATCATGTTGGACGGAGGCGTGGGCTTGCTCCGCACCATGCCGCCGCCGGACCAAGAGGCACTCGACATCCTTCGACGCAGTTCCACAGCGCTTGGAGTCACGTGGCCCGAGGCAGCGTCTTACGCCGATTTCGCTCGAACGCTCGATGCCGCAGTGCCCTCGGAAGCTGCGCTCATCACTCAAGCGACACGCTTGTTCAGGGGTGTTGGCTATGTCGCCTTCGATGGCAAGCTGCCATCACAGATCGAACATCACGCGATAGCGGCCCCTTATGCACACGTGACTGCTCCCCTGCGCCGGATGGGCGACCGCTACGCGACCGAGATCGTCCTATCTATCGTGGAGAGCGAACGACCCCCGGCGTGGTGTCTCGAAGCCCTCCCGAAACTGCCCGACGAGATGAAGGAGGCAGACCGGCGCGACAGCGAGCTCGATCGTCGCATCATCGACCAGGTGGAGTCGGTCATCCTGGCGGACAAGGTTGGGAAGACCTTCGACGCCGTTGTGGTCGAGGTCGGAAAGCGCGGTGGCACGATCCAGCTGATGGACCCGGCCGTCCTTGCTCCCTGCGAGGGATCGGACCTTCCGCTGGGGCGGCCGATCAGAGTGAGACTCGCCGAAGCA